>NZ_JBSICC010000028.1:0-48761 GCF_058245955.1 Providencia sp. UF-224
GGGTCACATACTTGTGTATGCTCCCCGCGATATCTTCGTTTGCCGCCTAGCGACAACTCAAACTATTTAGAGTATTGAGATTGGTGTATTGGAATTACTCGTCATATTTTGCGCTGTCGCGGTGTTGGCTACACTCAGCTACGCGGGTCACATACTTGTGTATGCTCCCCGCGATATCTTCGTTTGCCGCCTAGCGACAACTCAAACTATTTAGAGTATTGGAATTAAATGATCCATAAAAATAAAAGAACTATCGAATGGAAATTGATATTTTTTAGCGTATAACAAAGAGAGAATATATTGAGCTGCCAACGTGCAGCTTAATTTTTGGCCAAATTAGAGAGAAACAAACGAGGGGATCATGAAAGCGGCAACCGCATTGATAAACCGCCGCGCTCTGCGACACAACTTGCTACGGGTGAAAGAAATTGCCCCAAATAGCCAACTGATTGCAGTTGTTAAAGCAAACGCTTATGGTCATGGGTTAGTTGGAGTGGGAAGTGCAGTGGAAGCGTTGGTGGATGGCTTTGGCGTGGCAAGGTTGAATGAGGCTTTGCTACTGCGCCAACATGGCATCACAAAACCCGTTGTCTTGCTGGAAGGTTTTTTTGAGCAAGCAGACCTCGAGTTGATGGCTGAGCACAAAATTGACACTGTTATCCATTGTGTTGAACAGCTTGAAATGCTTGAAGCGGCTAAGTTACCGCATTCCCTCAAAGTTTGGATGAAATTGGATACTGGGATGCACCGCCTTGGTGTATTGCCAAAAGACGCTGAGGATTTTTATCAACGCCTACAACGCTGCCAAAACGTTGAATTACCTATCAATATAGTGAGCCACTTCTGCCAAGCAGATGCACCACACTTACCAACCACTCAGCATCAAATCGACTGTTTTAAACAGTTTATTGCAGGCAAAGAGGGTGAAAAGTCCATTGCGGCATCCGCTGGTATCCTATTATGGCCTGAAGCTCACTATGACTGGGTTCGTCCCGGCATCATGATGTACGGCGCTTCTCCTCAAGAAGGAAAAAGTGCAGCAGATTTCGGCTTACAGCCAGTCATGACTTTAAAATCCACCTTAATCGCAGTGAGAGAACATTCAGCAGGCCAATGTGTTGGCTATGGTGAAACGTGGTGTAGTGAGAAAGATACTCGCCTTGGGGTTGTTGCCATTGGTTATGGGGATGGCTATCCACGTAATGTGCCCTCTGGGACGCCAGTATTAATTAATGGGCGAAAAGTGCCGATTATTGGCCGTATTTCGATGGATATGACTGTCGTGGATTTAGGGCTAAACGCCACCGATAAAGTGGGTGATGACGTGGTTTTATGGGGGAATGGACTGCCAGTTGAAGAAATTGCCGCACAAACGGGCATTATCAACTATGAGTTACTCACCAAATTGACCTCACGTGTTGCGATGGAATATGTAGACGAATAGTCAACAAAGGGTTATTTTCAAGTAACAACGTAATAATCACGCTGAATAACGCAATGTGCGCTGACATTATCAGCGCCAAATAATGATTAGGAGATGTCCTGTGTTTGAACATGTTGATGCTTATCCGGGCGACCCAATTTTGTCGTTAATGGATGAATTTAATAAAGACACTCGCAATAACAAAATTAATTTGAGTATTGGTCTTTACTACGATGGCGAAGGTAAAACGCCTGAGCTGGCAACGGTGGGTACCGCTAAAGCGTCACTTAACAAGTTACCAGCAAGTGCCTCTTTGTATTTGCCAATGGAAGGTTTAAAAGATTACCGTCTTGAACTGCAAAAACTGGTATTTGGTGAAGATTGCCCGCTGATTGCACAAGAGCGTATTGCAACAGTGCAAACCATTGGCGGCTCAGGTGCATTAAAAATCGGCGCAGATTTCTTACATCAATATTATCCTGACTCAGAAGTTTGGTGCAGTGACCCAACGTGGGAAAACCATGCCTCTATTTTCTCAGGTGCGGGCACAAAAGTTCATTATTACCCATACTTTGATGAAAAAACTAAAGGCGTTAAATTCGATGAAATGCTCGCAACGTTCAAGAAATTGCCAGCAAATAGTATCATTTTAATGCACCCATGCTGCCATAACCCAACCGGTTCTGACTTAACGCCAGCGCAGTGGGATGAAGTCACGAAAGTGGCGATTGAACACAAACTGATCCCATTCTTAGACATTGCTTACCAAGGTTTTGCTGAAGGTATCAATGAAGATGCTTATGCGATTAGAGCGATGGTCAAAGCGGGCTTAACCGTATTTGTCAGCAATTCATTCTCTAAAATCTTTGGTATCTACGGCGAGCGTGCGGGTGGGTTATCGGTTATTTGTGAAAATACCGATGAGCGCGATCGCGTATTAGGCCAGCTTAAAGCGGGTGTACGCCGTTTATATTCTAGCCCGCCATCTAATGGGGCAAAAATTGTGGCTGCGGTGCTGACCAACAGTGCAGAAAAAGCAAAATGGTTAGCAGAAGTAGAAGAAATGCGTTTACGTATTTTAGACATGCGTACTGTGCTGGTGGATGAGCTGAAAAAAGCGTTACCAACCAAAAACTTCGACCATTTATTGAAACAACGCGGAATGTTCAGTTATACCGGTTTCACTAAAGAACAGGTGGCTCGCCTAAAAGATGAGTTTGCAGTGTATTTAGTGGGCACAGGCCGTGTATGTATGGCAGGCGTCAACCGTCATAATGTAAAACGTATCGTTGAGGCATTTGCTGCGGTTAGCCAGTAATTATCTGTTAATTGAATATGTTGTTGATTATCGAAACGCAGGTTAAGGCCTGCGTTTTTTTATGTCTAAGATTGCATGTTGCGACAAAATGTTGCATTTTGGTTTGGGTGATGTATGATTGACCTACCTGCAAGCGACACGATCTGTTGTCTGATATTGTTCAGGATATGAAAAGGTTGCAATATCATCATGACGTGAAACCCATTATGTTCAGTATCTAGTAACATAATGATATTTATAAAATAAACCTTTTGTGAGTAGGTGAAAAATTATGGCGATTTCAGTTCGATTAGATGATGATTTCGTATCTGAAGCTAAAATTCATGCAGAAGCGAAAAGCAGAAGTGTTCCAAAACAAATTGAACATTGGGCAAAAATAGGCCGGATAGCTGAAGATAACCCTGATTTGTCTTACCGCTTTATTGAAGAGATGTTATTGGCTCAGGTTGAGGTCGAGAACAACAAGGTATCTCGATATGTTCGAAAAACAAAACGAGATTGAAGTTTATCAATCAGCTCGGTTCGAAAAAGTACTCAAGAAAATGCCAGAGAACGATTTAAAAGTCGTTGAGGATGAAATCGATCGTATTATTGACAATCCATTGATTGGCGAGCTAAAAAAAGGTGACCTTGATTATTTACGTGTTCACAAATTTAGGCTCAATGAATTGGTGGTATTATTAGGATATTCGTGGGTTTCATCGCGGTTGGCGCTATACCTTTTGAGTATTGGCTCACATGAAAATTATTATGAAAAACAAAAGAAGCAGACAAAAAGTGATTTAAAATTAATCAAGTAAAAAGGAAGCCACTAATGACTTCCTTTTTGTTATTTTGTTTTAATAGCCGCGTTCTAAAATGGTTTTTAAGAACCTTGAAGTATGGGATTTCTCACATTCAGCCACTTCTTCTGGTGTACCTGCAATGAGAATTTCACCACCGCCACTGCCCCCTTCTGGGCCTAAATCAACAATCCAGTCTGCTGTTTTAATCACATCAAGGTTATGTTCAATGACCACAATGGTGTTGCCTTGGTCACGTAACTGATGCAGTACGACTAAAAGCTGTTGGATATCCGCAAAGTGCAGGCCTGTCGTTGGCTCATCTAGAATATAAATAGTTTGCCCAGTACCGCGTTTGGAAAGCTCCTTCGCCAGCTTAACACGCTGTGCTTCACCACCTGATAACGTGGTCGCTGATTGACCAAGGCGAATATAGGATAAACCCACATCCATCAAGGTTTGCAGCTTACGAGCAAGAGCAGGAACCGCATCAAAGAATTCACGAGATTCTTCGATAGTCATATCGAGAACTTCATGAATGCTCTTACCTTTGTATTTGATTTCTAAGGTTTCGCGGTTATAACGCTTGCCTTTACATTGGTCACACGGTACGTAGACATCGGGTAAGAAGTGCATCTCAACCTTGATAACGCCATCACCCTGACAGGCCTCACAGCGCCCACCTTTCACGTTGAAGCTAAAACGACCCGGGTTATAACCTCGAGTACGGGATTCTGGTACCCCTGCAAATAATTCACGAACTGGCGTAAACACACCGGTATAAGTCGCAGGGTTAGAACGCGGTGTTCGCCCGATTGGGCTTTGGTCAATATCGATGACTTTATCGAAATGTTCCAAGCCTTCAACATCTAAATAAGGTGCAGGGGTAATGGTGGTTGCCCCATTGAGTTGGCGCTGGGCAATTGGGAATAATGTGTCGTTAATCAGTGTCGATTTCCCTGAGCCAGATACGCCCGTAATACAGGTAAATAACCCGACTGGCACTTTTAATGTCACATTTTTCAGGTTGTTACCTTTTGCGCCAAATACCGTCAGCATTTTGTCCTTATTGACAGGAACACGCTGCTTCGGAATTTCAATTCGTCGCTCGCCACTTAAGAACTTACCTGTTAAGGAATCTGGGTTAGCCACGATATCTTCTAATGTACCTTGGGCAACAATTTGACCACCATGCACACCGGCACCTGGGCCGATATCAATCACATGATCGGCAGCGCGAATGGCGTCTTCATCGTGCTCTACGACGATCACGGTATTGCCTAAATCACGCAAGTGGATCAAGGTTTCTAGCAGGCGATCGTTATCCCGTTGATGCAGACCAATAGAAGGCTCATCAAGCACATACATCACACCGACTAAACCTGCACCAATTTGGCTGGCAAGGCGAATACGCTGGGCTTCACCACCCGACAAGGTATCGGCAGAGCGTGACAAACTTAAGTAGTTTAAGCCAACGTTAACTAAGAATTTAAGGCGGTCACCAATTTCTTTCAGTACTTTTTCGGCGATTTGTGCGCGTTGCCCACTGAGTTTTAAGTTTTGGAAAAACTCCATGGCATGGCCGATGCTGTAATCCGCGATTTCAGGTAACGTGGTGTTTTCAACAAACACAAAGCGCGCTTCTTTACGTAAACGCGTTCCATTACAGGAAACACAAGGGCGGTTACTGATGTATTTCGCCAGTTCTTCACGAACGGCGGTGGATTCCGTTTCTTTATAACGGCGCTCCATATTATTGAGAACACCTTCGAATGGATGGCGGCGAACGGTAATATCACCGCGATCATTACGATATTTAAACTCAATGGTTTCTTTGCCTGAGCCGTACAAAATAATTTTTTGCACTGCTGGGCCGAGTGAATCATAAGGGGCTTCAACATCAAACTTATAGTGTTCAGCCAATGACATCAGCATCTGAAAATAATAAAAGTTACGGCGATCCCAACCGCGAATAGCGCCGCCAGCTAAAGAAATTTCGGTATTTTGCAGTACGCGTTCAGGGTCAAAAAATTGCTGAACCCCTAAGCCATCACAGCTTGGGCAAGCACCTGCGGGGTTATTAAAGGAAAACAGGCGCGGTTCTAATTCCACCATGCTATAGCCACAAACGGAGCACGCGAAATTAGCAGAGAAGACCAGTTCTTCTGCTTGTGGGTCGTCCATATCGGCAACAACGGCGGTACCACCAGAAAGCTCTAGCGCAGTTTCAAATGACTCAGCTAAACGTTGGGCAATGTCATCACGAATTTTGAAACGATCCACCACGACTTCAATGGTGTGCTTTTTCTGTAATTCAAGTTTAGGGGGATCAGAAAGATCGCAAACTTCCCCGTCAATTCTTGCACGGATATAGCCTTGGCTCGCTAAGTTATCGAGTAATTTAACGTGTTCCCCTTTACGCTCTTTAACGACAGGCGCAAGCAGCATCATGCGGCGATCCGTTGGCTGCGCTAAAACATTATCAACCATTTGGCTGACGGTTTGTGCCGCTAATGGAATGTCATGATCAGGGCAACGAGGCTCACCTACCCGCGCAAACAATAACCGCAAGTAGTCATGAATTTCAGTGATTGTTCCCACTGTAGAACGTGGGTTATGAGAAGTGGATTTTTGCTCAATCGAAATCGCAGGAGATAGCCCTTCAATATGGTCTACGTCAGGCTTTTCCATTAAGGAGAGGAACTGCCGAGCGTAGGCTGATAGGGACTCAACATACCGGCGCTGACCCTCAGCATATAGGGTGTCAAAGGCTAAAGATGATTTTCCTGAGCCAGACAAACCCGTGATAACAATCAGCTTGTCACGAGGGATAACGAGATTGATGTTCTTCAGATTATGCGTGCGTGCGCCGCGGACTTCGATATTATCCATTTACCACTTCCCGGATGATTTGATATTGAACAATCGCAAGCGATCATTATCACATAATTTTCCCTGAATGGATATACAGTGGTCGTTATATTTTCCTACTCGTCAGATTTCAACCCACAGCGGTGTTGGCTGCGCTCAGCTACGCAGGTCACATACTTATGTATGCTCCCTGCGATATCTTTGCTTGCCGCCTAGCTGTGAATTGAACTATTTAGAGTAGGACGTTTTAATGATGAAATTGGAAAACAAAAGCCAGAATTTATCGAAAAGATAGATGCGGTGTGTATTATTTTTTGTCTATACTGGCAAAAGCACTCTAGAATTTCACTTAACTCTGGAAAGCGTTTCGCAAGTTTAGAGACGCAATTTCAATTGTTGGTGCAAATCGGCTCGGTCGTTGGTAAACTTCAGGGCTAATCCAGAGATTAAAATTCAATGCATCAGGAGTAATAAATGGCCAGCAGAGGCGTAAATAAAGTAATTCTTATCGGTAACCTAGGGCAAGATCCTGAAATCCGTTATATGCCTAACGGCGGAGCGGTGGCAAACCTGACTCTGGCAACTTCTGAAAGCTGGCGCGACAAGCAAACTAACGAGATGCGCGAAAAAACAGAATGGCATCGCGTGGTAATTTTCGGCAAATTAGCTGAAGTTGCAGGTGAATACCTGAAAAAAGGTTCACAAGTCTATATCGAAGGTTCTTTGCAAACGCGTAAATGGCAAGATCAAAGCGGTCAAGATCGCTACACAACTGAAGTGGTTGTGAACATTGGCGGCTCAATGCAAATGTTAGGTGGTCGTGGCGGTGATGCACCATCACAAGGTCAAGGTGGTCAAGGTGGTTGGGGCCAACCTCAGCAGCCACAAGCGGCACAACAATTCAGTGGCGGCGGGGCACCAGCACGCTCACAAGCACCAGCTCCACAAACTAATGAACCACCAATGGATTTCGATGACGATATTCCATTCTAATTCGTTACTGTAATAAGCTAACAATATTAAAGGCTTCCTAGAGAGGCCTTTATTTTATCTAAAAATCACATTTAAAATATTAGCTGATAATAAAGTTTTTTATTAGAATATTAAAATAAAAAAAATTTAAAACCTTAAGGAATTATTAATTTTAAATTAAGAAATTTTTAATTGGTAATTTAAATAATAAAAAAGCCCCAGTAATTAACTTACGTGGGGCTTTGTATTGAAGGTGGAATAAAAAGGGTAAGTGCAAATTGTATTTTCATATTGCGTATCAGGCTACTTTGGGTTCCAGTAGTAAAGGGTCATTTTGACTTTCACCGGAAATTCGGTAGATTGACGGCGATGTGCCTAAATAAGCACGGAATCGCTTTGCAAAAGATTGTTGGGAGTCAAATTGGTATTTTAATGCAATATCAATTACTTGTAGTTCTGTGGTGCAGAGGTCTTTTGCTGCCTCACAAATCCGTCTTCGGCGAATATATTCACCTAAGGGCATACCAACAACCTTACGAAATACTCTTTGTAAATGCCATTTTGTATATCCAGATTTTAGTGCGATGTCATCCAGTAATAGGCGACTAGTTAAGTTCATTTCAATCCAAACGATTATTTCATTAACAACTGTAGATTGAAACTCTGTGTATTTCCCATTATAGGGAACAGGGATTTCTTTATACATAATGTTTTTCCTACGAGTTACTTTTTAATCATATCCCTCATTAAGTAAACCGCCAATAAATAAATACTAAACAAGTGCAAATACAGGCTGTTAATTTGTTAAATGGCATTAATAGCGAATTTAAATTAATCTTTAACCAGTAGTGTTTGCCTTAAGATAATATATTTATCAATAAACGCGTAAATGAGTAATAATTGAGCTTCTATCCTACGGTAAACAAGATAATGATAAGGATCGAAGCTGTTTATGTTGATCAGTGTGTTGGGATATATTTTTTGAGGCCCCAAAAACTGATAAAGATAGCGAGTGAAACCACGATGGATAACATATTCATTGCTTGCCATCCGAAGGTGAAAAAGAGTACGCCAGCCGCTAAACTACCGACACCACCAAAAAAGTAGATTAGAAAATCGGTCATTCCTTGCACTTTTGCTCTTTCATGCGCTTCATAGCTGTGTGGCAGTAAATTAGTCGTACTGATTAAAATTAAATTCCAAGCCACGCCAACAAAAATACCAGATAACAAATAGTGATAAAAATCATTACCCAATAAGTTCATCACCGCAGATAAAATTAATAAAATGATGCCACATAAAATAATGCGTTTTGCTCCTAAATGGTGAATTAATGTCCCTGTAAAAAATGAGGGAGCAAACATACCCAATACGTGAAGCTGAAACACAATTGCGATTGATGAAAAAGGAAAACCATGTTGCTTCATCGATAGCGGAATAGAGGCAAAAGTAAAGACAACAATGGCATAGCCAATGGCACTGACAATTGCGATTAATTTCAGTATTGGCTGTGAATACAATGCTTTATAACTTCGTTTTATTACGTTTTCATCGTGTGGTGCTTTCACCACTTTTTTCAGGGGCACGATGAGCAATAAAATAAATGCGATAACATAAATACCCGCTAATGTGATGAAAGGGCCTGCAAACGGATACTTTGCAAAAAATCCTTGGGTCGTAATAGCCAGTGTTGGGCCAATTAAGGCAGCGGCAATACCGCCACTCATCACAAGGCCAATCGCTTTCGCCCGTAAGGAAACAGGGGCTTCTTCTATAGCGGCAAAACGAAATTGTTGTGCAGTTCCAATCGCAATGCCGGTGAAAAATAAGCCGACAGAGAAATAGAATAAATTACTTTCTAAAACACCAATAATGGACAGGCCTGCACCAATTAGCCCGCCAATATTCCCGATAATAAACCCAATTCTTCTCGAATATTTTTGCATCAAAAAGGCAATGGGAATTGTTGCCAGTATTAAGCCAACATACTGACTTAATAGGGGAATGGTTGCATGTTTTGGGTCGATTGCGAGGTTTTCACCAATGACCACGGCAACGGAAAGAACAATGGCATTCCCTGTTATAAATAATGCAAGTGTGATGGCTAACCACCAGACAGACCTTGGCATAGAAACCTCTTTCTTATAAAAAATAATAAAATCAATTTATTAGGTATGATTTTTGTTTGAGTACTGATGCTCTGAGCTTCTATGCTACAACTTCAAGTTGACTTGAAGTCAAGTGATAAAGTAAGCCTTAATGCAATAGTCGATAAAACTTAATTTTGGCTAAAATTGAGTTAATAGTGTTGATTTTATTGAGTGTGATGATGCTCTCATTTAAGAGGGATGAGGGCTGGAAAACGAAAAAATGATTGTCAGGATAAAAAAATTATGTTTTCTTAAAGGGAGTTAAGAAAACAACGAACAATTAAACAGACAGACTAAAACAGGAAAAACCCGTGAACATGACTTTTAATCACTCAAACCTACTACTAACCGCGCCACGTGCTGCGGTGGTCGTGCGTGTGGTGGTGGTCGTGGGCTTAGCGCCGTAACGGGTACAAATCAACGCAGATTTAGAAACCCCGCCGGCGCAAACCGAGCGGGGTTTTTTATTCACTCTCGCTCAAATCCGCAGGCTAGCAAAGGATAATTATGATGAGCGAATCGGGCAACACATCACCACAGAAAACCCGTTATACGGGCGCAGAATTAATAGTATATTTACTGGAAAAACATGGCATTACCACTGTTTCGGGTATTCCTGGCGGGGCAGCTTTGCCTTTTTACGACGCACTAGGAAAAAGTAAAAAAATTCGCCATATTCTTGCTCGTCATGAGCAAGGGGCTGGGTTTATTGCTCAAGGCATTGCTCGTACAACGGGTAAAGCTGCGGTGTGTATTTCGTCGAGTGGCCCTGGGGCAACCAATTTAGTGACTGCCATTGCCGACGCAAAATTAGATTCTATCCCGTTGGTTTGTATTACGGCGCAGGTACCCTCTTCAATGATAGGAACTGATGCATTCCAAGAAGTTGATACTTATGGTATTTCTATTCCAGTTACCAAACATAACTACTTGGTTCGCAGCATAAATGATTTGCCGCAGGTGATTTGTGATGCTTTTCGTATTGCTGAATCAGGTCGCCCGGGACCAGTTTGGATTGATATACCGAAAGATGTTCAAACCGCGACCATAGAATTAACTGAGATACCTGAAGTTTTACCGAAAGATAAAGCGCCAACATTTGATATGGAAAAAGTGATCCAAGCGGCACAGATGATCAACGAAGCCAAACGTCCAGTGTTGTATTTTGGTGGTGGTGTAATCAGCTCTGCATCGACAGAAACGGCGATTGCATTTGCGGAAAAAGCCTCTTTGCCTACAACCATGACCTTGATGGCATTGGGTACTGTCCCCATGCGACATCCATTGTACTTAGGGATGCTTGGGATGCATGCCGCAGCAAGTACCAATATGGTGATGGAAGAATCGGATTTACTGATTGTTATTGGGGCTCGTTTTGACGATAGAGCCATCGGAAAAGCCGAAAAATTTTGCCCTAATGCCAAAATTATTCACGTTGATATCGATAAAGCGGAAATCAGTAAAATTAAGCGCCCAGACATTGCTATCCATGCAGACGCAGGGCAAATTTTAGAATTATTGCTGCCATTGGTTGAGCGAAATACGCGAAGTGAATGGATCAAACGAGTTGATGAGCTAAAAGAAAAATACCCATTAAACTTGAGTGAAGCAGATAACCCATTAAACCACTATGGGCTGGTGTTAGCAGCCGCCCGCGCTGCGGGTGAGGATGCCATTGTCACGACAGATGTTGGCCAGCATCAAATGTGGGCTGCGCAGGTATATCCGTTATCTCGTCCCCGCCAATGGCTGACTTCAGGTGGCTTAGGGACGATGGGCTTTGGTTTACCTGCTGCGATTGGTGCTGCCTTGGCTGAGCCTGAAAAAACCATCGTTTGTTTTTCTGGTGATGGTAGCCTAATGATGAATATTCAGGAATTAGCGACAGCAGCTGAGCACCAATTAAATATCAAAATTGTTTTGATGAATAACCAAGCGCTGGGCATGGTTCATCAACAACAAGATTTATTTTTTGAAAATCGCATATTTGCTGCAGCTTATCCGTACCAAACTGACTTTATTAAGATAGCGGCAGGGTTTGGTTTACAAACCTGTGATTTGAATAATGAGGCAGACCCTGCAATGGCGCTGGAAGCAGTAATGAATACCAAAGGCCCTTGTTTAATTCATGCCCTGATCGATGTGAATCAGAAGGTATATCCAATGGTTCCACCGGGTGCCGCTAATATTGATATGATTGGAGCGTAATTATGGTACTTGAACATCACCCAATTGCTTTAGAGTTAATTGTTCGTAACCATCCAGGGGTTATGTCACATATTTGTGGCCTGTTTGCGCGCCGAGCATTTAACGTAGATGGTATTCTTTGTATGCCAATTAAGGATAAAGACGAGAGTCGTATTTGGTTATTAGTCCAAAAAGACGAACGCTTATCGCAAATGATTAACCAAGTTGAAAAGCTTGAAGATGTTAGGGAAGTTCGCTTTAGCGATAACCTACAGCTGTTTGAAACAATGCAAAATTATTTGCAGTAATTCTTAAGCTTAGATTATTTAAAAAAGCTCATACTTTGGTATGGGCTTATTTTTTAGCCAAATAATATCAAATTCAGGGTTTCTTAAAACGAACATCGGTGATATAACATCGAAAGATAAATAAAAAGTTTCTCAGTTTACGTTGAAGAATAAAAGGAACAAAAAAAGATGCAAAACAATATCTATCTTTCTAATACCTATCTATATGAAATAGAGACAAAGCTAGTTAACCAAGGGATTGATGAAGAAGGGCACTGGGTTGCACTTGAAGAAAATATTTTCCATCCTCAAGGTGGTGGTCAACCTGCGGATACGGCTTGGATTAATGAACACAGCGTTCGGATTAGGAAACAACCGAGTGGGCTAATCGTTGCTTATTTACCTGAAAGTGTCGCTTTCAATACTGAATACAGGGTCATTGCGAAAGTGGATAGTGAGAAACGCCAACGTTATGCTGCACTTCATACCGCAGGGCATTTGCTGAATTGGGAATTACGCCGTTTTGGCTGGATGGCACAAAAAGGGCACCACTTCCCAGATGAATCCAGAGTGGAATTTACCATGATGGAAAATCAGGTAACGCCTTTTGAAGAGCTTGATAGCGCGCAAATTGAAGGCATCATTAATGAAAGCTTACAGAGTGCTCGCAAGGTTGATATAAAGCAAAATGGCGAAATGCGAATAAGTTATATCGACCAAACGGAAGAGATGCCATGCGGGGGAACACATGTTTCTTCATTAGATAGTATTTGCCATTTTTCTATTAAGTCGATGAAATTTAAAAAAGGCACTTTGCGTATCAGCTATGATGCACAGCATGTAACTGCTTAAACACCGTCACTGATATGAGAGTATGTCATTACGACAGTTGCTTGAAGTTCACCGTCCATACATAAGTAGGTATGGGGAAAATCGCCGCTAAATGCATAAAAATCCCCTGCTTCTAAGACAACATTTTGCTCGTTGTTTAAGCGTAACATGAGCGAACCTGAGTTAACCATAATATGTTCATGGGTTCCCGTCATGTGAGCAGGGCTGTTAATAATTGCCCCCCGTTTCATTGTTAATTGCCAGATTTCTGAGATATTACCCATGCTGATGCGGAATTTAAATTGTTGAGAATATTCATCTTCATCACTTGGCATTGATTTTACTAAATAAGGGTAGGTCTCATGTTGTCGTGTGAATAAATCACTTAAGGGAAATCGCAGTGCAATCGCGATAGCTTCTAGTGTATCAATGCGTGGGTTTGAGTCACCAGATTCGAGTTTCGATAGTGCTGCTTTCGATATACCGGAAAGACGAGAAAGTTCGTTAAGCGAAAGGTTTCTCGCTTGTCGGAGTAAACGAACTTTTTGGCCGATTTTTATATTAATTTTTTTTTCCATGTTGCGCCTTTCCCTGAACAGTGGTTTATCGTGTTAATTCTACATCACTCAGAGAATCAAATCACATATTCTTGGTTATCCATGTTATTTCAATACGCTATCTGATTTTTTGATAGAGATTTGAATTTTAAAAAATTAAAAAAATAAAACTATTTAATAAATACGATAAAAACTATAGTTTGAGTGTTAAAAACTTTCGGAGTTTAGTGCTATGCCGTTTGAATTATTCGCACCAGAAATGGCGATTTGTTTTGCGACATTGTTGTTTGCTTATATTGTTTTTGGAATGGCGGGGTTTGGTTCAGCACTCATTGCTACGCCTGTATTAGCAATGTATTTGCCATTGAATATGATTGTTCCAATTTTGGCTTTAATTGACTTAACAGCTGCTGTGTTAAATTTATTTAAAGATGGAAAAAACGCGGATTATCAGGAAATAAAATGGATAATTCCACTCATGGTAGTGGGAAGTTTAATAGGTGCTGCCATTTTATTAAAAACACGACCCGATATTTTAGTTTTTTTATTAGGGATTTTTGTTATTGGTTATGTATTAAATGCTTTTTTTTCAAAAAAAGCCCAAAAACCCTTTTCAAAAGCACTGGTTGTGCCTTTTAGCCTGATTGGGGGCGTTTTTAGCGCATTATTTGGAAGCGGTGGTTTTATTTATGCAATGTATTTATCAAGCCGTATTGAAGATAAACAGCGCTTTCGTATTACCCAAATGACGTTAATTGGTTTTAGTACACTAACCCGCGTGGTGATTTTCCTCGTTATGGGGGTGTATCTTAATCTTGATATTTTATTGATTGCATTAGCATTTTGCCCTGCTATGTTGATTGGAACTTGGGTAGGAAGGCATATTACATTAAGAATCTCTCGTGAAGCCTTTTTGAAAATTATTAATCTCGTTATTTTAGTTTCAGGTATTGCCTTGTTATATCGATATTTCTTTGTTCTTTAATTATAAATTTCGCCTAATAACACAAGTTTATTTTTAAAGATAAATAGCGGAATATAAGCAACATGCTACAATCACCGCTGGCATTATTGGGTTCATACGTAATGCGGCGGTTTTTTATATTATTAATAATTAATTTTATGGAGTTAAAATCTAATTCGTTAATTAAGGATTTAGATTAATACCAAAATGAGCTCTGATAATCAGTGTTTGCAAAATTTTCGACATTCCCCTTCATTTGCTATTTTTACCATTACTACCAGTATTGCCGTTATCGGTATCGTCATTGGGCTAAGTATTCCAATGGTGGCATTGAGATTAAACAATTATGGCGTTAACGAACTCACGATAGGCATTATTTCAGCGGCGCCAGCTTTAGGAATGTTTCTAATAGCTCCTGTTGTACAACGCATTGTGCAATGGTCAGGCAAGCGCAAGGCAATGTTAATTGCCACTATTATTTCAGGTATTAGTTTATTGCCGTTATTAAGCACATTGCCTCTTTGGTTATTATTTCCTTTAAGGTTAATCACAGGGTTAGCAAGTGGTGTCATGATTTGTTTAGGTGAAACATGGATTAATGAGTTATCACCTGAAAATAAGCGGGGCCGAATTTTAGCGATTTACACCACGGTATTCACTGTGAGCCAGCTACTCGGGCCTTCTTTTATTGCTTATTATGGTGTGGAAGATAAATCCCCTTTACTTATCTGTACCCTGATCCACCTTATTTCCGTTGTGTTATTTATCTTAATGGATCAAAAAGTGGGTGATCGTATTGCTGCCTCAGCAGAAAAATCAAATTTTTCCATTATTCAATTTGTGAGAGTTGCTCCGGGAATTTGTGGCGGAATTTTATTTTTCGCTTTTTTTGATGGCACAATTTTGTCCATGTTCCCTATCTATGGAATGGGAATGGGGCACACGGAAGCGGTAGCTGCCTTAATGATTAGTGCGATTTTAGCGGGTGATGCAATTATGCAACTGCCTTTTGGCTGGTTGGCCGACCATATGAATCGAGAGAAACTCTATCGAATTTGTGGTGTTGTGACATTGGCTGCCAGTATTTTACTGCCTTTCACCATCACTCAGCCTTATTTAATTTGGGTATTATTATTTGTGTTGGGTGCAACGGCAGGTGCAATTTATACCATTGCATTGGTGCAAATTGGCCAATATTTTAAAGGGAATGAGCTGATTATTGCGAATGCAGCAGCAGCGATGTTGTGGGGGATTGGCAACTTATCTGGGCCTCTGCTCGCAGGGGTGGCGACATCAATTTCGCCGTCAGGCTTACCTATTTTACTGATTTTGTCTGCCGCTATTTTCTTGTGGTTTACCCGTGAGAAATATAGTGCCCAAGTTACTGAACAAACGACATATTAGTTTTTAGCGGGTGTTTTTGCACCCGCTTCAATTTATTCTGTGACTTTATAAACCACTAAATTTTCACGGTATTCATCAGGCCTATGGTTGTGCCAAAATAATCTCATGCCTTGTGGCGCTGGTTTTACCTCTTTTGATAACACGATTAGCCAGCGGCACTGTTCGGGTTTTTCGAACCTATCTTGCCTTTGATGCAAAACTTTTGTGTAGTAGTACAACATTGGAGCTTCAGATTCACCAATGTTATCGGAAGCCATGCAATCATTAGCAGTATATTGCCCTGCTAAATGTTGTTTTAAATCGACAAAGACCCCTTCGAAACCTTTTGTGTAATCAATCCAACCCAAAAATAACGTTAAGATCACGCCCCAAACAGTGCAGAGACCAAGCACCCAGTTTTTCATCATTTGAAACGCAGGGGAAAGGTTTGGGATGATCCGGTTACGCAAGAACCAAACAAGTGTAATAAATACCCCGCAGAAAAAAGTGATAGCGGAAAAAGGCATTTGGTAACTCATAGGAAGCCAGCGGCTAAACAGTGTTAAATATTCTTGATGGTGGCCCGTTAGTACAATGAAATAGCTGATCCACAAAAACACGACCACTAATGACCAAAATACCGCACAGAAACGCGAAAGCCCATTTAAGACTTTTTCAGGGATCGCTAACAGCACAGGGGTGCCAATAATGGCCATCGGTGCGATAAAAGGGAGAAGGTACAATGCCCGACCGGATGCTGAGATTTGCAAAAAAACGATACCTAAGAGTGGGAATAGCGTCAGTAAGTAGGCGTTGGAATTAGTTAAGCGTTGAATTGGGTGGCGTAAGAAGTAAGCCACAGCCAGCAAACCGGATGGAAGGGCAAACAATGAAACGGCCGCAGGAATACGTGTTAAATTTGCTTTTGCACCTAGTTTTTCAACAGAAAACCCAAAAAAGCGCCCGATATTATTTTCCCAAAACCATACCATAAATAAATCAGGGTGTTGCAAGTAAAGTAAAATAGGCCAAGGGAGAATAGCAAGAAGGGCGAGCAACCCAGCAGCAAAACTGTAGAGCCAAAATTGTTTTGTTCGGCATTGGGCTAAAAATACAGGGGCTAATAACAGACAGATCCACAGAACACCGGGGATAAAGACGCCCTTTGAGAGCATCGTTACAACGGTGCCTAGGCAAAGCCAAATGGCAGACATGCCCATTTTTTGTTGTTGGATCAAGCCTAATAACCCATAAAGCCCGATTGTTGCACCTGCTATTAGGGCGACGTCAGTAAACATATCATGGCTATGGCGGAGGATCCCTGGCGCACAAGCATACAGTGCAAATGCAATCCAAATACGGGTATCGGTAAAGTCTTTTGCAATAAAAAAGCGGCGAGCCAATAGAATAAAAAATGAAAAATTAACCACCGAGAAAAACAAACTGGCGGTTCGTGCCGCATCATAAAGTGGCATAACCCCTGAAAATAAATGGGAGGTTAGGGTCGCGACCCAATAATAAAGCGGGGGTTTTTCCATAAAGGGCTCGCCCGCGTTGGTTGGAACGAGCCACTGCCCTGTTTCATACATGGTTTGAATAATACCAAAACTGTAATTTTCATCTTGTTTCCATGGGCTATGGCTATAAATACCAGGGAGTAAATATAGAGCAAGAAAACAGATAAAAAGCAGCAAAACACCCTGTTGTAACGTGATTGATGGTGTATTTTTATTTGACATATTCATTTAAGACTTTAATTCGTTGTGATAAAAATAAAACAATAACCATGGTAAATAATAATTTAGTTTATATTTTTAAAAATAATATTTACTGAGTAACGGATATATTTACTCTGTTAAAAAATATTATTTTATAATGCATGTTTAAACTATTTTACCATGAAATAATAATGAGTTAGCTAAACGTTTTGTAAGCAAATATTCGGTGATTATACCAAAGAAAATAATCGTGCTATCTAAACAAAGTCTATATGAAACTGAATTAGTTATTTCCACTTATTTTATTATTAATAAAAGGTGAGTAAAAATCGGTATTATTCACATAACTGAATTTTTCTTTGGCGGGTATTCTATTTTTCTAGGTTGAAAATGGAATGAGATGCATGCAAAAAACTAAAAACACTTGATCATTTGCCCGTTTTCGAACGATAATTGCTCTCCTCACAATACGCCTTACTCTTATTTTTAAGCCAAACGATTGCGCAATTGTTTTTATTGAGGTTTTTTCCCTTAATTCATTTGGTTTTTATAAAAACGTAATCGTTTACGTCAGCGAATGTGTGATAAGTCAGCAAGATGGGCATACAAACTTACTGGCTTTTAAAATGTTCGATTACCATTAACAGCAGAGGTATACCATGTCAGGCCAACAGGCTTCATCCAACTGCAAATTGGATTCATTTTTTAAGATCACCGCGCGCGGCTCTTCCGTTCGTCGTGAAATCATCGCAGGGCTAACGACATTCTTAGCGATGGTTTATTCTGTTATCGTTGTGCCTGGTATGTTGGGGCAGGCCGGTTTCCCGCCTACTGCCGTGTTTATTGCAACGTGTTTAGTGGCGGGTTTTGGTTCATTACTCATGGGGTTATGGGCAAACTTGCCGATGGCCATTGGTTGTGCCATTTCACTTACCGCCTTTACCGCTTTCAGCTTAGTTTTAGGTCAGCAAATTAGTATTCCTGTTGCGTTAGGTGCGGTGTTCCTAATGGGGTGTCTGTTTACGATTATTTCTGTCACAGGCATTCGTAGCTGGATTTTACGCAACATGCCAATGGGGATTGCTCATGGGACGGGAATTGGTATTGGCCTGTTTTTATTACTGATCGCGGCAAATGGTGTCGGTTTAGTGATTAAAAACCCAAATGCAGGTTTACCTGTCGCGTTAGGTGAATTTACCTCTTTCCCTGTTTTAATGTCACTCGCGGGTCTCGCTGTTATTTTCGGATTGGAAAAACGCCGTGTGCCAGGTGGCGTGTTATTAGTGATTATTGCGATTTCAATCATTGGTTTGATTTTCGACCCTTCGGTGAAATATCAAGGCCTATTTAAATTACCATCACTGGGTGATGATGGCCTTTCGTTGGTGTTCAACATGGATATCATGGGGGCATTACAGCCAATGGTATTACCAAGTTTATTGGCATTGGTAATGACGGCAGTATTTGATGCGACGGGCACTATCCGCGCAGTAGCTGGGCAAGCTAACTTATTAGATAAAGACGGGCAAATCATTGACGGCGGAAAGGCATTAACCGCTGACTCTGTAAGCAGCATTTTTGCAGGTGCAATTGGTGCTTCACCCGCGGCGGTTTATATTGAGTCCGCTGCTGGTACCGCCGCAGGTGGTCGTACTGGTTTAACCGCCGTTGTTGTCGGTGTTTTATTCTTGTTAATCCTATTCTTATCTCCATTGTCATACCTCGTACCGGCTTATGCGACAGCACCTGCACTGATGTACGTTGGTTTGTTAATGTTAAGCAACGTTTCAAAATTAGATTTTGATGACTTTGTTGATTCAATGTCTGGCCTGTTGTGTGCAGTGTTTATTGTCCTGACGTGCAATATCGTAACGGGTATTATGCTTGGCTTCGCCGCGTTAGTGATTGGTCGTATTTGTGCAGGTGAATGGCGTAAACTGAATATCGGAACTGTTGTGATTGCGGTCCTTTTGGTGGCATTTTATGCTGCTGACTTAGCAATCTAAAGTTAATTCTAGTTACAAGGCGGGGGTTGTTACCGTCTTGTAACGCATTATTTTGATTAATCGCAATGTATAAATTTTTTTCCCATAGAACGGTGGCTAGCGATAGAATAGACATAGAGCGGTGAATTAAGTGGATGTGCTGTTTTCCACTCGTAGCCGCTTGATTGTCATAATCGAGGTCTGGACGGTGCTATCTCTTACTATGCGGCGGCAGGCAATTTTGAGTTCTGGTCGTCTGGTTAATCAGTAAGGGCAACATGGAAATTTTCTTTACTATTCTTATTTTGATTTTAGCCGTCTCTGTTTCAGGGGTTGCCGCTAAAATTCTTCCTATCCGTATTCCGCTTCCACTTATTCAAATCGCGATTGGTGCATTGTTGGCTTGGCCGCAATTTGGCTTGCATGTCACCTTTGATCCTGAATTGTTTATGGTTCTATTGATCCCACCTTTGCTGTTTGTTGATGGTTGGAAAACACCCACTCGCGAATTTTTCCAAAATGGCCGAGAAATTTTTATTCTCGTACTGGTTTTGGTCTTAGTTACTGTTGTGGGAATGGGGTTCCTCATTCACTGGTTACTACCTAGCATTCCATTGATTCCTGCCTTTGCACTTGCTGCGGTACTTTCGCCAACAGATGCGGTTGCGTTGTCTTCTATCGTTGGAAAAGGGCGAATTCCGAAGCGCATGATGAGTGTCCTTGAAGGTGAAGCATTGATGAACGATGCTTCCGGTCTGGTGGCATTGAAATTTGCTGTTGCTATTGCGATGGGAACTATGGTGTTTAGCGCTTCAGGGGTGACTATTGAGTTCTTCAAAGTTGCTGTAGGGGGCTTATTAGCAGGGATTATTGTAACGTGGTTGTACAGTAAATCCTTACGGTTAATGAGCCGCTGGAGTGGGGATGACCCTGCGACGCAAATTGTCTTTATGTTATTGCTGCCATTTGCCTCATACATGATTGCTGAACATATTGGTTTTTCTGGTATTTTAGCTGCCGTTGCGGCAGGGATGACAATCACTAAATCTGGCGTGATCCGCAATGCACCTCTCGCGATGCGTTTGCGGGCGGATAGCGTTTGGTCGATGTTAGAGTTTGTATTTAACGGTTTAGTTTTCATCATGTTAGGGCTACAGTTGCCTGGTATATGGGAAACATCGGTTATTCAAGCAGATCTCGACCCAAGTGTTGAGACATGGATGTTATTTACCGCGGTTGCTGCGATTTATTTTGCCTTGTTATTACTGCGTTTTTGTTGGCTGTGGCTGATGAAAAGGTTTAGCCGTTTGTTCTTAAAGAAAAAACCGCTGCAATTTGCGAATTATACTGTGCGTGAACTGTGGTTGGCGTCATTTGCGGGTGTGCGCGGGGCAATTACCTTAGCGGGTGTGCTCTCTATACCGCTATTTTTAACGGATGGGTCACCGTTCCCTGCCCGCTATCAGCTTGTGTTTATCGCTGCGGGAGTTATTTTGTTTTCCATTTTTGCAGGGGTGATAGCACTGCCATTATTACTGCGAAACTTTAAAGTGGGCGACAAAGAAGCGGATGCCAGCGAAATTCGGATGGCGAAGGCTAAAATGGCTGAAGTGGCGATTGTCAGTTTGAATAAAATGGAGGAGCGTTTATCTGCGGACGTGGATGAAAAGCTCGACTCAGAAGATATCAGTGAAGTCGCTTCTCGTGTAACGGGTTATTTGAGACGCCGTACGGCGGGGCAAGATGAAATTGAACATAATTTGCAAATTGAAGACCTTGAACGACGTTTTCGCCTGACGGCATTGCGTGCTGAACGTGGTGAACTTTATCACTTACGTGCGACGAAAAAAATCAGCAATGAAACCCTGCAATCTTTATTGGTCGACTTGGATTTATTAGAAGCCGTGCTGATCGAAAAAGAGCATTAAAACGAAAAACCGAGTATTCTACTCAACATTCTTTAGTTTGAGACAGAATACAGCATTATGTGGTTACTCGTTATCACGACGCTGCTTTGGGCAGCGTCTTTTAGTTTGATTGGTGAATATTTAGCAGGCCAAGTCGACAGCTGGTTTTCAGTGTTAGTGCGTGTTGGCCTTGCTTCAATGGTATTCCTACCTTTCCTACGTTGGCGTCAATTTAGCGCTAAAGTGATTTCACTCTATATGTTAGTGGGCGCTTGCCAGCTTGGGATCATGTACCTATTTGTTTTCCATGCCTATCAATACCTAACTGTGGCGGAATTTTTGCTATTCACAGTATTAACGCCACTGTATGTCACACTAATTTATGATTTATTAGAGCGTCAGCCACTGCGTAAAGGGTATTTATTTAGCTCTTTGTTGGCGGTGATTGGTGCGGCAATTATTCGCTATGATCATTTGAGTGAATCGTTCTGGCTAGGGCTTTTGTTCGTGCAATTAGCCAATATCTTTTTTGCTATCGGGCAGGTAGGGTATAAGCGTTTGATGGAGGTACATCCCATTCCTCAACATCAGGCTTTCTCGTGGTTCTATCTGGGCGCAACCTTAGTGGCACTCATTGGCTGGTTACTGTTTGGTAATAAATCCATGATGCCAACCACAAACCTCCAATGGGGAGTGCTACTGTGGCTTGGTGTTGCTGCATCCGGTATTGGTTATTTTATGTGGAACTATGGGGCGACAAAAGTAGATGCTGGAACCCTAGCTATCATGAATAACATGATGGTTCCAGCTGGTTTATTAGTGAATTTCGCCATTTGGCAGCAACATCCTAATTGGTTGAGTTTTACCATTGGATCGAGCCTAATAATTGCGTCTCTTTGGGTGCATAAGCGCTGGATACTTTCGCGGGCTTCACATACGAAAGGTTCTCCACAGCGTGATCCGTCGCGGTCTCAGTAAATGCCTCAATAGCTGGCTGGCGCTGTTCTCCTTCAGGGCATGCAGCGTACAGTCGGCTCCACAACCCACTTCCCAACGTTTTAGTTTTAATCAATCCTTGTTTTTCAAAGGAATCAACTGCCCAATGGGGTAATGCAGCGATACCCATTTTGGCCGCGACCATTTGAATTAGAATCAGCGTATTATCTACATTTTTTACGTTCGGTGAAACGCCCGCAGGTTGCAGAAAATGACGCCAAACATCAAAGCGTTCCCGTTGCACAGGGTAGAGCAATAAGGTTTCATCCGCTAAATCGTGGGGTGCTATTTGCGGTTTTTTCGCGAGCGGGTGGTCACTTGCCACAATCAGTTTCACTTCATAATCGAACATAGGCGTGTAATGAATACCTTGGTCAGGCAGGATATCGGATGTCATCACAAGGTCGAGCTCTCTTGAAAGCAATTCAGGTTGTGGGTCGAAAGTTACACCTGATTTGAAATCGACACTCACTTGCGGCCAAGTCTGCCTAAACTGCTGCAACGCAGGTGTTAGCCATTGGATGCAGCTGTGGCATTCGATAGCAATACGCAGCGCACAAACCCCCGGCTCATTACAGACACGAATGGCATCTTTGACCAATGGCAGTACTTGCTGTGCCAATTGCAGTAACACTTCCCCTTGTGGCGTAAAACGTAATGGCTGGCTTTTTCGCACAAATAAGCGAAAGCCTAACCGGTGCTCTAAATCACTAAACTGATGTGACAGAGCCGATTGTGTTTGGTGCAAGTGTGTTGCTGTTGCCGCTAATGAACCGTATTGGCTGAGCGCTTGCAATGTTTTTAAATGTTTTAATTCGATCATGAGAAACCTTCACGGTGACAATGAAATATTTGCGCTTGTGCTTTATACAGTACCTGTTGATTATGGATGTGTAAACATCTAGACGGCTAAATATTTTAAGGGGTCAATATGTCTGTTATAAATCATACACTTGGTTTTCCACGCGTCGGTCTGAAAAGAGAGCTAAAACGAGCACAAGAAGATTATTGGGCAGGCAAGATTGACCAATCTGCGCTTTTAGCTGTGGGTCATGAGTTGCGTGTTCGTCATTGGGAACAGCAAAAAAATGCGGGTGTTGAACTATTACCCGTTGGTGATTTTGCTTGGTATGACCAAATTCTGACAACCAGTTTATTATTAGGCAATGTGCCACCACGCCATCAAAATAAAGATGGTTCTATTGATTTAGATACCTTATTCAGAGTTGCCCGTGGTCGTGCGCCAACAGGAACTCCCGCACCAGCAGGTGAAATGACAAAGTGGTTTAACACGAACTACCACTACATTGTGCCTGAGTTCCAAAAAGGGCAAAAATTCGCCCTATCTTGGAATCAATTGTTTGATGAAGTTGATGAGGCACTTGCATTAGGGCACAAAATTAAGCCAGTTATTGTAGGGCCAATCACCTACCTATGGTTAGGAAAGGTCAAAGGTGAATCATTCGATCGTTTATCTCTGCTAAATGAATTATTGCCAGTTTACCAACAAATATTGGCGCGTTTAGCTGAAAAAGGCATTGATTGGGTGCAAATTGACGAACCTGCATTAGTGCTGGATTTACCCGTTGAATGGCAACAGGCTTACCAATCAACCTATCAAGCGCTATCTGGTCAAGTAAAACTACTACTTACCACGTATTTTGATGGCATTAGTCATCATTTAGATATCATCAAACAATTACCTGTGCAGGGCTTGCATGTAGATGTTGTGGCGGGGTCAGATGATATTAAAAAGCTGCACCAAGCGCTGCCTGCTGACTGGGTTTTATCACTAGGCGTGATTAATGGTCGTAATGTCTGGAAAGCGGATCTGGGTGAAAAATTTGCCCAAGTAAAACCGCTGCTAGGCCAGCGCTCAGTGTGGGTGGGAACCTCTTGTTCACTGTTGCACAGCCCCATTGATTTGAATGATGAAACGCGTTTAGATGCGGAAGTGAAAAGCTGGTTTGCGTTTGCATTACAAAAATGTGAAGAGCTTGCCCTACTGAGTAAAGCACTCAATCAACCCACAGAGACAAACATCGCATCGTTAGAAACATACAGCGCACCAATCCGTGCCCGCAAAACATCAACGCGAGTGAATAATGCCACCGTCGCGCAACGTTTAGCGGCAATTCGTGAGGGGGATGCAGAACGTACTAGCCCATATCCTCAACGTGCGCAGCTTCAGCGTGAGCGTTTCAACTTACCGTTATGGCCAACGACCACGATCGGTTCTTTCCCACAAACCAGCGAAATCAGAACATTACGGTTAGATTTTAAAAAAGGTAATGTGGATAAAAACAATTACCGGACAAATATTAGCGAGCACATCAAACAGGCGATTAAAGAACAAGAAATTTTGGACATCGACGTGCTGGTACACGGCGAAGCTGAACGTAACGACATGGTCGAGTATTTCGGCGAACATTTTGATGGTTATGTATTTACACAAAATGGTTGGGTACAAAGCTATGGCTCACGTTGTGTGAAGCCCCCAGTGATTATCGGCGATATTAGCCGTCCAGAGGCCATTACCGTTGAATGGGCTAAATATGCGCAATCACTGACGGAAAAACCCGTCAAAGGCATGTTGACGGGGCCTGTCACTATCTTGTGCTGGTCATTCCCACGTGAAGATGTCAGCCGTGAAACCATCGCAAAACAAATCGCACTTGCGCTGCGTGATGAGGTGGATGATTTACAAAAAGCGGGTATTGGTATCATTCAAATTGATGAACCTGCGTTACGTGAAGGCTTACCACTGCGTAGGAATGAGTGGGCGGCATACTTAACATGGGCTGTCGATGCTTTTAAACTGAGCGCCGCGATTGCTGAAGATGACACGCAAATTCATACGCATATGTGTTATTGCGAGTTCAATGACATCATGGATTCGATTGCCGCGCTAGATGCAGACGTGATTACCATTGAAACCTCACGCTCAGATATGGATTTATTGGATGCATTTGAAGATTTTGACTATCCAAATGAAATTGGGCCGGGTGTGTACGACATTCACTCGCCAAATGTACCTAACGTAGAGTGGATTGTTGCACTGCTCCGAAAAGCGGCAAAACGTGTTCCTGTTGAGCGTTTATGGGTCAACCCAGATTGTGGATTAAAAACCCGTGGTTGGACGGAAACTCGCCAAGCTTTAGCCAACATGGTTGAAGCTGCGAAATTGCTAAGAAATGAGCATACATCTTAAGTTAATGATAAAAGGTAGGGCTTCCTACCTTTTATCTTTTAGTTAGTTGGCAACTAATTGTTTTCTATCTTTCATTTTCATCACAAAAAACAGTAATGAGAGCGAGATTAAAACGTTTACTGCTGCCAAAATAGGTAAAATATGAATTGCATTAAGGTCAATGACAAGACCTCCAGCAATTGCACCAAATGCCATGCCAAACTGAATAAATGCGGTGTACAAGCTAAAAATAATATTTGTTGATTCAGGGGCTAAACTGATTAATTTATATTGTAATGCAGGTCCAGAAGACCACGCCGCCATTGACCAGACAAACAGGAGTAGGTAAATCGTACTAATACTAAAGCCAAGTAAAGCTAAGAAAATCAATGCACCCGCATGAAGTAAAAATCCACCAATAATCGCAGTACTATAACTAAATTTATCGGTTGCCCATCCCCCCATCTTGGAGCCAATTAAACTGGCTAAGCCGCATACCAGCAATATTTGGCTAATCTCATCAGCATTAACATGGGAAACCATCAGCAAGTAGGGTGAAATGTAAGAGTAAATAATGGAAAATGCGCTAATCCACAAGAAAGTGATTGCAAATAAAATCGCAATGTTTTTGTTTTTTAAAACCGCAAACTGCTGGGTAAGTGGAACGGGTTTGTCACCATGAACTGCGGGGATGGCATACAGAATTGCTAGCAAAAACAAAATAGCTAAGACACCAATGCCAAGGAAAATAAAGCGCCAATTAACAACGCTAGAAATTAAGCGACCGAGTGGAACACCAACCACTAATGCCATGCTAAAGCCAATGATAATCATAGCTATCGCACTGCCTTTTTTCTCTGGTGCAGCTAACTTGGCGGCAATAACTAATGCGATGACTTCAATGACACCTGCACTGACGCCTGAAATAGCGCGTGTAATGTTGATTGCCAAAAAGCTTTCCATCCATAAAGTAACAACATTGGCTAATGCAAAGATAATTAATGCGATGATAAGTAGCTGCTTTCTATCCCATTTACCTGTAATTGCAATAATCGCAGGTGTACCAACGGCAAAAGCAATAGAAAAAATGGTGATCATTTGCCCGACCATTGAAACGGATAAATGTAAATCCACAGAAATTTGGTCTAAAATTCCCGCAATTATATATTCTGCGGTTCCGACCAAAAAACTGATTGCTGCAAGTAAATATATTTTCATAATAGACTGAATAATCAAATTGATAATACCAAGATGCACCTTGAATTAACCTCTGTTTTTTTGAGTGATAAAAAGGGCACTTGAACGTGTTATCGATAACAATTAGATTATTAGCTAATTGTATTAACGAGTCAAGCCTCTGGCGAATGGAAAAGGTTTGAATTAAAGTAACTAATTCATATTTTAGAAAATTATTGATTTTTATTAATTGGTATTGAAGTGATGAGCAATCAACTGCTTATTTAGAGAGATGAATAGGTTCCATGATGAAACAGGTCGAAAATACACCACATTTAGAATCCGTGCTGATCAAATCAACGGCACTCGCTAATGATAAACGTCTTCAAATCCTTGCGTTACTGAAGGAACCTTCATTGTATTTTTCTGATGAGCAATGGGATCAAAATGAAGGTGTGTGCGGGTTGTACATTGCTGAAAAATTATTGATTTCGAAGCCGACGGCGTCATCACACCTCAAAATATTAGGACAGGCAGGCTTTTTAATACCGACAAGAATAGGTAAATACACCTATTTCAAGAGAAATGAGTTAGCATTAAATGCATTTTCCGAACTTATTCAAGAATTGTAATCAGATCACAATGAAATAAAAGGTAGAGTTACCTACCTTTTACTGTGTATTTGGCTATTGAATTAACCAAATAATTTTGACTTCAACAGATTCATGCCAATAGAAGCAAGGTCAAGGCTCTCTGGAAGTTCACCATTTGGTGTTGCACTATCAACCAGTTGAGGGAGATATTTAGCAACTAAATCTGACGTTGATTGTGTATCTAAACCCACTGATTGCGCGAGCTCTTGAATATTAACGTTACCAAAAATTTGCATTAATTGGCTTCCATCAATCGGTAAATTTGCCCCTTCGCTAATCCACGAAGTAATAATGCCACCTAAGCCTTGCTCGTTAAATTTATCAACGACACCAGACAGACCACCTTGGTTTTCAATCCACTTAATAACGGATTGAAACTGTTGCATTTTATCGCCTGCAACCATGCCTAACATTTGATCTAATAGCCCCATTTTTGACTCCTAGGTAACATACCAATTGATGCTCTCATTCATAGTATGGAGCATTATTCGAAAAATTGTAGGTCGCTATTTTGATCAATTTATTTTTCAGGTCAATGAAAATGAGGCATTGTCGATAACTAAATGTATAAAAACATAATTTAAATGTTTTGAATGGAAGCTATTAGTCCAAAATTATCAGGTAACTTATCAGTAAGAGGGCAGATTAAGTTCTCTTTAATACATTTTCGATAATCGCCTACATTCATCTATACTGATTGCATCTTAGCCCGAGTTTGGCTGTAAGGTGTATTTAATGTGATCAAAATCACGTTTTATTGAAAATAAAATGATGATGTTTTCATTAAAAGAGATACTCATCACTAAATTGACCTGTGCTTATCGCTATATTAATAGCAGCTAATTAATTCAATGATGCCATTGTGTAAAGGAGTTTGATATGTCTGACGTTTTCCACTTAGGTTTAAAGAAAAGTGACTTACAGGGTGCAACCGTAGCGATTGTTCCTGGGGATCCTAACCGTGTTGAAAAAATTGCACGTCTGATGGATAACCCTGTGCATCTTGCGTCATTGCGTGAATATACCTCTTGGCGTGGTGAGCTCGACGGTAAAGCCGTCATTATTTGCTCAACGGGTATTGGTGGTCCATCTACCTCTATTGCAGTTGAAGAGTTAGCACAATTAGGGATCCGTACTTTCCTACGTATTGGTACAACAGGTGCAATCCAAGAAGATATTAATGTGGGTGATGTATTAGTCACTACAGGTGCAGTACGTTTAGATGGTGCGAGCCAGCACTTTGCACCACTTGAATACCCAGCTGTGGCTGATTTTGACTGTACTAATGCATTATTTGCTGCGGCAAAAGATGCGGGTGCAACGGTTCATGTGGGTGTGACAGCATCTTCAGATACCTTCTACCCAGGTCAAGAGCGCTATGATACCTATACTGGCCGTGTTATGCGCCATTTCAGAGGCTCAATGAAAGAGTGGCAAGATATGGGCGTCATGAACTATGAAATGGAATCAGCAACGTTACTGACCATGTGCTCAAGCAGTAAAGGTCTACGTGCAGGCATGGTTGCAGGAGTTATTGTTAACCGTACACAACAAGAAATTCCAAATGAAACATTACTGAAGAAAACAGAAGGTAATGTGCTAAGTATTGTTGTTGAAGCAGCACGTCGCTTATCGTAGTCAATGATTTACTGGCTCGCCTATTTAAAAATTCACTCGGTTGTGGAAAGACAATAGGCGGGCTTAGTCTCGCTTCTAAGTTATTCACTCTAGATATAACCCCGTCAAATTTTTAACAATTTGTAATGAATTTCCAGAAAATATCCTGATCCTCTTATGCGTTAGATCTGTTATTGTCATAAAAACAATTATCAATATTATGTGCCCTTTAATCGTTTGGGTTGCATCTTTTTTATTCGCAACTTGAACGTGTGCTGTGGGCAAAAGGAATGATTATGTCAACAACACCTTATCTTCACCCCTCCGTCCTTCCACTCAAAGGTGGTATTAACTTCCGTGATTTAGGCGGGAAAAAGCTATCAAATGGCAATAAAATCAAGCCAGGCGTGCTGTTTCGCTCTGGGGCATTAGACCGCTTAACGCAAGATGATGAAACTGTTTTACAATCACAAAATCTTTTTCAAATCATTGATTATCGCGATGAAGTTGAAATTATTGCTAAGCCGGATGTGGTGTGGCAAGGGGCGCATTATGTCCATGCTCCAGCAAATCCATTAGCAAAAGAAGTTACCGCAAACTTAGATAAACTCACGCCAGAGATATTAGAACAGTTTGACCCACAAGCCTTTATGTTCCGTTTGTATGAATTATTACCACTGAACAACCCTGCATACCATCAGCTGGTGAGTATGCTACAACAACCAGAAAAAGGCGGGATTGTTCAGCACTGTGCAGTCGGGAAAGACCGTACTGGTGTCGGTTCGGCGCTGGTTTTATTTGCGTTAGGTGCTGACCTAGACACAGTAATGGAAGACTATTTACTCACTAACGAAACATTAGCGCCTTATCGTAAGCACCTACTTGAAGAACACGCAAAAACTATGAGTGAAAGTGTGGTGAAAAAGTTTGAGTATGTGTATTCAGTTCGTGAAGAGTTCTTACAAACAGCTCTAAAAAGTATTGAAAAACAATATGGTAATGTGGATAAGTGGTTGGAAGCTGATTTTGGCCTAGGCTTAAAACAGCGTGAAGAATTACAGCAACACTTCCTCGAATAATATGCACTAATTTTGCTGAGGCTGTGTAACTAAGGATTTTGTCACATAGCCAAGCTGAATTTATTGTTTTGTTTAATCTTGATTTATCAGTTTTTCGCTACTGTAATACATCAAACCATTGATGAAAGGAATGTGCTGTGACGCTCAATGAAATAGTGACCGTTGTGACGGACTTTACTCGCGAACATGAAGTATGGGCGCTACCAATTATTTTCTTTCTTGCATTTGGTGAATCTCTCGCTTTTCTATCACTCCTTTTACCTGCAACGGTGATTTTGCTCGCGCTTGGGGCTTTAATTGGCGAGAGTAATATCGTCTTCTGGCCTATTTGGCTAGCCGCTGCATTAGGCGCCTTCTTTGGTGACTGGCTTTCTTATTGGTTTGGTTTCCATTACAAAGAAAATGTTCGCAAGATGTGGCCAATTTCCCGTAACCCGCAGATGATTGATAAAGGGCAACGGTTTTTTGATCGTTGGGGTATTTGGGGAATTTTCTTTGGACGTTTTTTTGGGCCATTAAGAGCTGTTGTGCCTTTGGTCGCAGGGATTTGTGCGATGCCACAACGGCATTTCCAGCTTGCCAACATTGCTTCTGCGATGATCTGGGCATTTGGCATCCTTGCGCCGGGTGCGCTAGGCCTTAAATGGTTTGCGAGCTGGATAGGCTAAGCTTGCGAAGCGGCTCGCAAATAAACGGCTGTAAACGAAATTACCTCTGGACACTTATACAGTATCCCATTACCTTACACTAGATTTTGTAAAGTAAGGATTTAATCGTGGATACCTCTCTTTTATATGCTGTTATTGGTGCGTTGAGTGGCATTTTGGTCGGTGGTTTAGTGACGTGGTTTTCTATTGCCCAAAAAATTACGCATAAAGATCAAGAACTGCAACAGGCTTACCGTCAACTTGCAGCCAGCGATGAAAAAAATGTGCATCTTGCTCAGTGGAAAGAGGAGTATGACAGGCTTGATCAAGAGCTTCGTACACAACGTGATATTAATCGAGAGCAAGAGGCTGAATTACGTGAAGTCATCACTCGATTAGAGCAAAATCAACTCGCTAATGAAGAAAAACAGCGCATTTTACAGAACAGCGAGCAGCGCTTAACGACTCAGTTTGAAAACTTAGCGAATCGTATTTTTGAGCAAAATGAACGTCGAGCCTCAGAACAGCAGCAAAAAAGCTTATTAGCCATGTTATCGCCATTTCGTGAACAATTAGACGGCTTTCGCCAACAAGTTCAACAAAGCTTTGGTGAAGAAGCAAAAGAAAGGCATACACTAGCTTATGAAATTAGGCAGTTGCAGCAACTCAACAATCAGATGACCAAAGAGGCCGTTAACCTAACGCGTGCGCTAAAAGGGGATAACAAAATACAGGGTAATTGGGGGGAAACTATCCTAACCCGTATCTTAGAAGTTTCTGGTTTGCGCGAAGGCAGTGAATTTGAAACCCAAGTTAGCATCAATACGGGGTATAATAGCCGCTATCAACCTGATGTCATTATCCATCTTCCAGAAGGCAAAGATGTGGTAGTTGATGCGAAAATGTCTTTGGTGTCTTACGAGCACTATTTCAATAGTGAAGATCCACATGAGCAACAACAAGCATTAAAAAACCATGTCGCTTCCATTCGTAATCATATGCGAATGCTGAGCCGAAAGGATTATCATCAGTTACCGGGAATCCGTTCGTTAGATTACGTTTTAATGTTTATTCCTATTGAACCAGCCTATTTGCTAGCGTTGAAAGAAGCACCTGAGTTACTTGATGAGGGGATAAGGCAAAATATCATGTTAGTTTGCCCATCCACCTTGCTAGTGGCGGTTCGAACAATTAATAATATATGGCGCTATGAGCGGCAAGGGCAAAATGCCCAAGAAATTGCGGATAAAGCAGCAAAAATGTACGACAAGCTGCGTTTATTTGTGGATGATATGCAAGTTTTAGGCTCCAGCCTTGATAAAGCGAATAATACTTACCATTCGGCGATGAAACGTCTTGCTCAAGGGCGAGGCAATTTAATTAGCCAAGCGGAAAGTTTTAAGGAGCTAGGGGTAGAGATAAAACAACCTATTGAGCCTCAACTTGTTGAGCGGTCGGATTCGCCTAATTGTGCGGAATCGTAGACTTCTGATAGGGTTTTACCTCAAAGGCTGTTACACTTCCTACAAAGTTTGAATTATAAGCAGGCATAAGAGAAATGACTGAACCAACTAAAGAAACCATCGATTTTGGTTTCCGCACTGTCGGCAAAGAGGATAAAGCTGGCTTAGTAGCGAATGTATTTCACTCTGTAGCATCAAAATATGACTTAATGAATGACCTGATGTCATTCGGTATTCATCGTATCTGGAAACGTTTCACGATTGAAGCAAGTGGTGTACGCCGTAATCAGCGTGTATTGGACCTTGCTGGTGGAACCGGTGACTTAACCGCGAAATTTTCACGTTTAGTCGGTGAAAAAGGGGAAGTCGTTCTGGCAGATATTAACGATTCTATGCTAAAAATGGGACGCGAAAAATTACGTGACCTAGGCATTGTCGGTAACGTTAATTATGTTCAGGCCAATGCGGAAGAACTCCCATTCCCAGACAACTATTTTGATTGCATTACCATTTCTTTTGGCCTGCGTAACGTGACGGATAAAGATAAAGCATTGCGTTCAATGTTCCGCGTGTTAAAGCCAGGTGGCCGTTTGTTGGTATTAGAATTTTCAAAACCTGTCATTGAACCACTGAATAAAGCCTATGATGCTTATTCTTTCCATATTTTACCGCGTATTGGTCAAGCTATCGTCAACGACCCAGATAGCTACCGCTATTTAGCTGAGTCAATCCGCATGCACCCTAATCAAGAAACCTTGAAAGGGATGATGGAAAATGCAGGGTTTGAACAGGTATCTTATACCAATATGACTGGTGGTATTGTTGCATTGCATAAAGGATTTAAATTCTAAGATGGAAGCACCATCAGCACATAGCGAAACTCAACATACTGTTTTGTATTCTTTAATAACAGCAATGATGGAAACCTCTCTTAATCATATGCTGTTTAAAGAAAAAGTGTTGCAGCCTGCAAGAATGCGTTTGGCAGGCAAAGTGATGTCCATTGAACTAAAAGAGCTCAATAAAACACTGACTCTGATTTTTGCTGAAAATCATGTTGATGTACTGAGTGAATGGACTGAAGCGGCAGATTGCACCATTAAAACGTCATTGTTTACGTTAGTGAAGCTTAAAGATAAGCAGCAGCTATCTCAACTCATCAATCGTGGTGATATCGTGATTGAAGGGGATATGCAGATTGTCCAACATTGGTCCTCTTTGTTAGATTTGGCGATTTGGAACCCTGCTCATTATCTATCCCCTTATATTGGTGATGTTGCCGCTGAAGGGCTAAGTAAGCTGCTGAATAAAGGTGTTTGCCTTGCATCTCATTTGGTCAAGCGCCAAAAGACTTATGTAAAAGACGCACTGATTGAAGAGTGGAAAATGGCACCGAGCCAACTCGAACTTGCCCACTTTAGTGATGAAGTTGAGCAAATTGATAGCGCGATGAGTATGCTGGAACAACGTCTAAGCCAGCTGGAGGAGAAGAATGACACCCGGTGAATTAAAACGACTTTACTTCATTGTTCGGGTTTTTCTCTCTTACGGATTAGATGAGTTAATCCCCAAAATTAAACTTACGCTACCGCTTCGAATTGGCCGCTTAGGTTTTTTTTGGATCAGAAATAAACATAAAGACAAAAGTTTAGGTGAAAGGCTGCGCCTTGCATTGCAAGAATTAGGTCCTGTCTGGATCAAATTTGGGCAAATGTTATCGACGCGTCGAGATCTCTTCCCTCCTGCAATCGCAGACCAACTTTCTCTATTACAAGACAAAGTTGCTAGTTTTGATGGTAAATTAGCGCGTGGTTATATTGAAGAGTCTTTAGGTGGGCCGCTTGAGCAATGGTTCGATGATTTTGATGAGCAAGCACTTGCCTCAGCCTCTATTGCTCAAGTTCATACAGCTACGTTAAAAGAAAATGGCAAAGACATTGTTATCAAAGTTATTCGTCCAGATATTCTACCCATAATCAAAGCTGACATTAAATTAATGTACCGCATCGCGAACTGGGTACCATTGTTACCTGATGGGCGTCGTTTGCGACCAAAAGAAGTTGTTCGTGAATATGAAAAAACATTGATTGATGAACTGAATCTTTTGCGCGAATCGGCGAATGCTATCCAGCTGCGCCGCAACTTTGAAAACAGCTCTATGCTATATATCCCAGAAGTTTACCCTGATTATTGCCGTGAAAATGTCATGGTAATGGAACGTATTTATGGGATCCCAGTTTCAGATATTACTGCACTAAAAGCGCAGGGAACTAATATGAAACTGTTAGCTGAGCGTGGCGTTAAAGTCTTCTTCACTCAAGTATTTCGCGATAGCTTCTTCCATGCGGATATGCACCCGGGGAATATTTTTGTTAGTTATGAACACCCTGAAGATCCGCTGTACATCGGTATTGACTGCGGCATCGTCGGTTCATTAAATAAAGAAGACAAGCGTTATTTGGCTGAAAACTTTATCGCATTTTTCAATCGAGATTATCGTAAAGTCGCTGAGCTTCATGTGGATTCTGGTTGGGTTCCACAAGATACGAATGTGGAAGATTTTGAATTTGCCATTCGAACTGTGTGTGAGCCTATCTTTGAAAAACCACTGGCAGAAATTTCTTTTGGTCATGTACTACTGAATTTATTTAACACAGCACGCCGTTTTAATATGGAAGTACAGCCTCAGTTAGTACTATTGCAAAAAACACTACTGTATGTAGAAGGCCTAGGCCGGCAGCTCTATCCTCAACTGGATTTATGGAAAACAGCAAAACCATTTTTAGAGGATTGGGTGCATAGCCAAGTTGGCTTACCTGCAATTACACAGGCACTAAAAGAAAAAGCACCTTATTGGGCAGAAAAAATGCCTGAGCTACCCGATTTAATTTATGGTGCGTTGAAACAACACAAATACTTGCAGTCAAATATTGAACAACTAGCACAGCAATTGAAAGATCAGCGAAGCAAACAACGCAAGTCGCAATATCTATTAGGAATAGGGGCTACATTTATCCTTTGTGGTAGTTTATTCTTTATTTCTGATTTAACACGCCTTTCTGCAGTATTTATGGCTGCGGGCGCTTTATCTTGGTTGTTTGGTTGGTGTAAAGCAGGCGAAAATTAAGTAAACTTTGTTTTGCGACAAGTTTATGAGGCTGTGAACATTTCCGTATTTTGTGTTGGTTGTATATAATAGACCTAATAACACTTGATCCCAAAACTATAGAGGTATTAACAATGGAATCAACTATTGCAATGGCTGCTTTTGGTAGTCCTTGGCAACTAATTATTATTGCTTTGCTTATTATTTTAATTTTCGGCACCAAAAAATTACGTTCTTTAGGTTCTGATTTAGGTGAATCACTCAAAGGCTTTAAAAAAGCGATGAGCGATGACGAAAAAGCGAAAGCAGAACAAGAAAAGCAAGATGCTGATTTTGCTACCAAAAATATTACTGAACAACAGGCTGCTGAGAAAAAAGAAAGCCCAGTTGAGAGCAAAAACAAAGAGCAGGGTTAAACCGTGTTTGACATAGGTTTTAGTGAACTGTTGCTTGTTGCTGTAATTGGTCTTGTTGTTTTAGGCCCCGAGCGCTTACCTGTGGCAGTGAGAACTGTCGCTGGGTGGATCCGTGCCATGCGCTCGATGGCTGCTAATGTACAAAATGAGTTATCGCAAGAGCTGAAATTGCAGGAACTGCAAGAGACGCTGAAAAAGGTTGAGGAGAAAGCTAATTTAGAAGCGCTTTCACCGGAACTAAAGCAGTCTATGGAAGAACTGCGCACAGCGGCTCAGTCGTTAAAAAGCGGTTATCAAGCAACAACAAATGATATTGAAACAGAGTTAAACAAAGCTAAAGAAATCACTGATAGCTATGATACAGCTGTCAAAGATGCGAAAAACAGCCCTGAACAGGCGCAGGAATCGGATCCAGATCCAGAGTATGCGGCTAAAATGGCTGCTGTTGTTGAGGAAGTAAAAACTGAGGAATCAGCAAAAACTGAAGAGCCAGTCGTTTTAGAAACAACAGATCCGCAAGATACTAAAGCAAAAAACTCTAATCAAACCGAAAGTGAAAAATAACACATGGCTGTAAATGATACACAACCACTTATTAGCCACCTCATTGAACTTCGCAAACGGCTATTAAACTGTTTAATTACAGTTTTAATTGTCTTTGCAGCACTCGCTTATTTTTCAAATGATATTTATCGGCTCGTTGCGGCCCCTTTGATTGATAAGCTGCCTGTGGGTTCGCAAATGAGTGCGACTGATGTGGCATCAACATTTTTTACCCCGATTAAATTAACAATGATGGTTTCGGTTTTTGTATCGATTCCTGTTATTCTTTATCAAATCTGGGCATTTATTGCACCTGCACTATATAAGCACGAGCGTAAGTTGATGTTACCTCTGCTGGTTTCAAGTAGCTTCTTGTTTTATCTTGGAATGGCATTTGCTTATTTTGTCGTCTTCCCATTAGCATTTGGCTTCTTTGTTAAAACAACGCCAGATAGCGTTAACTTTATTCCTGACATCAGTAAGTATCTCAGCTTCGTTATGACCTTATTTATGGCTTTTGGTGCTGCTTTTGAAGTACCTATCGCCATTATTTTACTGTGTTGGACTGGGGTCACGACTCCTGAGTCACTTAAACGTAAGCGCCCATATATTCTTGTAGGGGCATTTATCGTCGGGATGTTCTTAACGCCTCCAGATGTTTTATCTCAAACGCTACTCGCGGTTCCGATGTACTTACTCTTTGAGTTAGGTGTTTTACTGTCTAATTTCTATGTAGGTAAAGGAAGGAAACGACAGGAAGAAGGCGAAGAGGACGAAGAAAAAGAAGAGTCTTAAGCTTAATAAAAGTATTGAGGTTCTGATTTTACTGACAATAAAAAGCCCATTATATATGGGCTTTTTATTGTCTCGAACTACAGCTCTGATGATTTCTTGAATTGCGTATTTTCAACCACTTTTGGAACGCTTTTGTTGAGAATATTCAACAGAAGAATTGAACGATACTCTCCATTAGGTTCATCAAAAATTGCTTGAACCCCTGCAAAAATACCTTCAGTAATTGTGACTATATCACCTGATTTTGGGAGATCTGGCGCGGCAGCATGGCCAATAGGTGCTTGCTGCAATAATTCAATAACTTCTTCAGGTACTTCAGTTGGTAATTGACCAAAACGAATGAAATGACTAACACCACGAGTAGACTGAATCGTTGTGGTATGAATTTCGTTATGATCAAACTTCACAAACAGATAGTTAGGGAATAATGCTTCCTGCACGGTTATTCTTTTGCCCTTAACAATTTTTTCCATCTCAGTCATGGGTGTCATGCAAATCACACTTTGCCTATTTAAATGCTCAATAGCACGTTCAATTTGGCCTCGTTTGCAATAAACCAGATACCATTTTTCCATTTTTTTGAATCTCACATGACAATAATATGTTTATGATAACAAATTACAACAGAACAATGTGACTAATGAACCTCTGCACAATATTATTCATACTTGTAGTCTAAAGTCATTAAGCTGCGGTGTGTATAATTGTAATTTAGAACCTAAGTATGTAGGAGACACAATGGATATCTTTTTGTTGAGCAATGGTAAGTTGCCAGGAAACCCTGTTTGGCTAAGCTATGCTTTACCTCGTATTCAAGAAACACTTGCTCGTAAAAATATTAAATCGGCCGTTCTTGTCCCGTATGCTGTTTTACGGGGCTCTCATGATGAGCGTGCAGAACAACTCTCAGAAGCGCTAGGCATAAAGGTGACAACAATAGAGCACTTTTCTAGCCCAGTAGAGGCCATTGAACAAGCAGAGTGCATTCTTGTTAGCGGTGGTAATACGTGGTGGTTAAACAAGTGCTTACATGAAAATGGTTTAATTGTTGCAATTCAACGCGCTGTTAGAGAACGTGGCGTGCCATATATTGGTTGGAGTGCGGGTTGTAATGTGGCAACTCCAAGTATTCGTACAACAAATGATATGCCAGTGAGTAATGCAGCGATCATGCCATCACTGGGGCTATTTCCATTACAAATTAACCCTCATTATATTGATGCGCATATCTCTGGACATATGGGGGAAACCCGTGACGAAAGATTACAAGAATTTTGTGTGATTAATCCTCACGAAGTGGTTGTTGCACTTAGAGAAGGCAGTGGCTTACAAATTAAAGGTAACGAAATTCATTACTTCAGTGGAAAAAATGAAGGCTTTAAATTATTTCAGCACAACAAAACATTCCCTGAACAATACGATACATTATTATTAGAAAAGTTAGTCCCTTTTGATTGCCAGTAAAATGGTATACTAAACCAGAAAAAGATTGATTTTTAAGTAATTTAAGCAGTAACTTGTAACCTTGGCCGGACGTCTTATAATGAGACTCCCTCTGTAATAGTAAAGAAGATAATGAAATATCGTGACCTTAGAGATTTTATCGCGCAGCTGGAAAAGCAAGGCGAGTTAAAACGCATAACAATGGAAGTCGATCCTTATTTGGAAATGACTGAAATTGCAGATCGCACCCTAAGAGCAGGGGGACCGGCCTTATTATTTGAAAACCCAAAAGGTTACGACATGCCTGTTCTGTGTAATTTGTTTGGGACAACCAAACGAGTTGCGATGGGAATGGGGCAAGAAGATATCAAAGCCCTCCATGATGTTGGCAAATTATTGGCATTTCTGAAAGAGCCAGATCCTCCGAAAGGTTTTCGTGATTTATTCGATAAATTACCTAAATTTAAGCAAGTGCTGAATATGCCCGCTAAACGCTTAAGTTCTGCGCCTTGCCAAGAACAAATTTGGGCTGGTGAAGATGTCGATCTGACTAAAATTCCTGTAATGCACTGCTGGCCAGAAGATGCTGCGCCACTCATTACGTGGGGGCTGACTGTCACCAGAGGGCCTCACAAAGAGCGTCAAAACCTTGGCATTTATCGCCAGCAAGTTCTGGGTAAAAATAAAGTTATTATGCGCTGGCTATCTCATCGAGGTGGTGCGCTAGATTTCCAAGAATGGTGCCAAGCGCACCCAGGTGAAAAATTCCCTGTGGCTGTAGCATTAGGTGCTGACCCTGCAACAATTTTAGGTGCGGTTACTCCCGTCCCGGACACCTTATCTGAATATGCTTTTGCTGGTTTATTGCGCGGTAATAAAACGGAAGTTGTTAAATGTATTTCTAATGATCTTGAAGTGCCTGCGGGTGCAGAAATTATCCTCGAAGGCTATATTGAGCCCGGTGAGATGGCACCTGAAGGGCCTTATGGTGACCACACTGGTTATTATAATGAAATCGATAACTTCCCTGTGTTCACCGTCACTCACGTGACTCAACGCCGTGATGCAATTTATCATTCGACATATACAGGCCGTCCGCCTGATGAACCTGCGGTACTTGGTGAAGCATTAAATGAAGTTCTAGTGCCAATTTTACAAAAACAATTCCCAGAAATTGTCGACTTTTACTTACCACCTGAAGGTTGCTCATATCGCTTAGCTGTTGTGACAATGAAAAAGCAATATGCAGGACATGCAAAAAGAGTCATGATGGGAGTCTGGTCATACCTGCGCCAATTCATGTACACTAAATTTGTTATTGTTTGCGATGATGATATCAATGCACGCGACTGGAAAGATGTGATTTGGGCGATCACGACACGAATGGATCCCGCGCGGGATACGGTTATGATGGAAAACACCCCAATTGACTACCTTGATTTCGCTTCCCCAGTATCGGGTTTAGGTTCAAAAATGGGGCTAGATGCAACAAATAAGTGGCCGGGTGAAACTGACCGAGAGTGGGGGCGCCCAATTGTCATGACTGAAAGTGTTAAATCTCGCATTGATGATATCTGGGAACAATTGAAAATTTTTGAAAAATAAGAGGGAAAGCATGGCAACTTTAAGCTGTAAAGTCACATCTGTCGAATCTATCACGGATACGGTTTATCGGGTTATCTTGTTGCCAGATGGTCCCTTTCATTTTAAAGCAGGGCAATATTTAATGGTCGTGATGGATGAGCGTGATAAGCGACCATTTTCAATGGCATCCACTCTCTGCACTAAAGGTACCATCGAATTGCATATTGGCGCTTCTGAAATTAATTTATATGCAATGGCGGTAATGGATAGAATTTTAGATCAGCAACGCATTGATATCGACATTCCTCATGGTAAAGCGTGGTTTCGTGAAGACAGCCACAATCCAATGATTTTAATTGCAGGGGGGACGGGGTTCTCTTACACCCATTCAATATTGCTTGCAGCTTTAGCAGAAAACCCTCAACGGGATATCACATTTTATTGGGGGGGGCGCCAGTTAGAACATTTATATGATCTTGGTGAACTTCAAGCTCTTAGTGAAAAATATCCAAGTTTAAAAGTGGTTCCTGTTGTTGAACAGCCAGATGAATTGTGGCGAGGTAGAACTGGAACGGTTCTTAGTGCAGTATTAGAAGACTTTGGCGATCTTTCAGAGCACGATATTTATATTGCAGGTCGTTTTGAGATGGCGAAAAGTGCGAGAGATCGTTTTTGTAATGAGCGGGGAGCTAAAGCTGAACGGTTGTTTGGTGATGCTTATGAATTCATTTAATCTGCGCTAGTACAAATTGTAGGGGGCTTCACTCTGCTCCCTTTGTTATCCTATATTACATAACTCCTAGGGATCTTCGCACTTTCTGTTGTTTATAACCCTAAAACTTGTCGAGGTCATCAGGTTAGAGAAAGGTAAAAAAACCCGCCCCTGACTAGGCGGGAACATCGACAAAAACGCAACGTTTTACGAAAAGCGACATTAAACTCGTTCAATAATTGTGGCGATCCCCTGACCAAAACCAATACACATTGTAGCTAAACCAAATTGCTTATCTTTGTGCTCTAGCTGATTCAGTAGCGCAGTTGTGATCCGTGCGCCAGAACAACCAAGTGGATGACCCAGCGCAATAGCCCCCCCGTTTAGGTTTACTTTCTCATCAATAAGGCTTTCAGCGATATTTAACCCTTTTAAACATGCGATGGATTGAGCCGCGAATGCTTCATTTAACTCAATAATATCAATATCATTTAAAGATAAACCTGCTCGTTTTAGCGCCATTTCAGTCGCAGGCACTGGGCCAAAGCCCATAATAGAAGGATCACAACCGACAACCGCCATTGCTCTAACTTTCGCTCTCGGTTTAATACCATGTTGCTTAGCATAGCTTTCGCTACTGAGTAACATGGCGGATGCACCATCTGATAACGCAGATGAATTCCCAGCGGTTACTGTGCCACTCACAGGATCAAAAGCAGGGCGAAGGGCAGCTAAGCCTTGGAGACTTGCATCTAAACGAATGACTTCGTCATAATTTACGGAAATAAGATTCCCATCAGCATCATGCCCTTCAGTAGCAACGATCTCATTAGCGAACTTGCCATTTTTTGTGGCAGCAGCAGCAAGTTGGTGAGACCTAAGCGCAAAGGCGTCTTGTTCTTCGCGGCTAATTTTGTACATTTTGGCTAGCATTTCTGCGGTTAGCCCCATAGCTCCAGCGGCTTTAGCCACTCTCAGTGTGAGTTTTGGGTTAAAGTCGATGCCATGTGTCATAGGAACGTGACCCATATGTTCCACACCACCAATTAAAACTGAATTAGCATCACCCGTCATAATTAATCGGCTCGCATCATGTACCGCCTGCATTGATGAACCACAAAGGCGGTTGACCGTGACTGCGGGTACGGTATGGGGAATATCAGTTAATAAAGCGGCATTTTTTGCAATATTAAAACCTTGTTCTAATGTTTGCTGCACACATCCCCAGATAATGTCATTCAAATCTTTTTTACTTGCATTAGGGTTACGTTCAAAAATTGCATTCATAAGGTGCGCAGAAAGGTCTTCAGCTCTAACATGGCGAAATACTCCACCCTTTGAACGGCCCATTGGTGTGCGTATTCCATCAATAATGACGACGTTTTCCATAGAATTAACCCCTCGCAACTTTTTTGAGATCAATAGCCACAACAGGAGGTTGTGGGTAATAGGTAGCATTGGTAGCCGCTTTTGCTTTTAAGCCTTCAGGTGCTTGGTACAGCGGACTTAATGATGCATATGTATCCGTCATTTTTACGTATGATTGGCTACCGAGAGTGTCTAAATAGCAGAACACCCCCCCTCTAAATGGTGGGAAACCTAAACCATAAACCAGAGCAATATCAGCATCAGATGGACTTTGAATAATGCCTTCCTCCAGACAACGAACAACTTCGTTTATCATGGGAGCCATCATTCGAGTGATAATCTCTTCTTTCGTAAATGAACGCTTAACTTTGCAGATAGAATTCAGTAGCTCATCGGTTTGCGGGTCATTAATTTTTTTAGGCTTTCCTTTTTTATCTTTTTCATATTGATAAAAACCTTTTCCATTCTTTTGGCCAAAGCGTTGCTGTTCATACATCACATCAATTGCATTTTTACCCATTTTACTCATCCGCTCAGGGAAACCTTGAGCCATCACTTGTTCGGCATGGAAGGCAGTATCGATACCAACAACATCAAGTAAGTAAGCTGGGCCCATTGGCCAGCCAAATTCTTTCTCCATGATTTTATCGATTTCTCTGAAATCAGCACCGTCTTGGAGTAACAAATTGAAACCTGCAAAATAAGGAAATAGAACGCGATTCACAAAGAAACCAGGGCAATCATTCACCACGATTGGTGTTTTACCCATTTTATTTGCGTAAGCAACGACTTGTGCGACTGTATCGTCAGATGTTTGTGCACCACGAATCACTTCCACTAATGGCATGCGGTGTACAGGGTTGAAGAAATGCATTCCACAGAATTTTTCAGGACGTTTTAGTGACTTGGCCAATATGGAAATTGGAATTGTTGAAGTGTTAGAGGCCAATATCGTCTCAGGTGAAACAAGTGATTCCACTTCAGATAAAACTGCGGCTTTTATTTTAGGATTTTCAACGACTGCTTCGACAATGATTTGGCTATTCTCAATGCCACTATAAGAAAGTGATGGATGAATCGCAGCTAAAGTTGTTGCCATTTTAGCTGCGCTAATCCGCCCTCGCTCAAATTGGTTATTCAGCAGTTTTTGTGCTTCTTCGATACCGAGGTCTAAAGATTTCTCATTGATATCTTTCATCAAAACAGGGACGCCTTTACTGGCTGATTGGTAGGCAATACCGCCTCCCATAATACCAGCACCTAAAACGGCAGCTTGTGTTGGTGTTTTAACATTTTGAGCAAGCTTTTTGCTATTAGATTTAATATGTTGATCATTAAGAAAAATACTTACTAATGCGCGGGCAACATCACTGTGGGCGAGAGGAACAAAAGCGGCTGTTTCATGCTTTAATGCTTCATCACGAGTACAATTTGCCGCTTTTTCGATGGTATTGACTGCCACCATGGGGGCTGGGTAATGTTTTCCTGCGACTTGATATACCATGCCTTTTGCCACATTAAAGCTCATGGTTTGCTCAAGTGGGCCTAATTGAAGAGGGGCTAGTTTAGGCTGGCGTTTCTTCTGCCAGTTAATATTCCCAGCTATAGCTGATTCGATAACGGCTAAAGCCGATTGCGGTAGTTTTTCAGTTTCAACTACGGCATCAACTAAACCTAATTTGAGAGCTTGGGGCCCGCTGACATCTTTACCCGCCGTAATAATTTCCAGCGCGCTATCTAAGCCAATTAGCCTTGGTAAACGAACGGAGCCCCCAAATCCTGGCATGATACCGAGTTTTGTTTCGGGTAGGCCTATACGTGCATCAGGGGATGCAATACGAAAATCTGTCGATAAAATACACTCACAGCCTCCGCCAAGCGCATAGCCATTGATTGCACAAATCGTCGGAACGGGGAGATCTTCAATGCGATTAAATATGCTATTAGCGTATTGTAGCCATTCACTGAGGGTTTCTTTTGGTGCTTCAAATAATGAGAGAAATTCTTTGATATCGGCGCCAACGATAAAAGCTGGTTTATCAGAGCGGAAAATAACACCTTGCAGATCAGATTGTTGCTCAAGAACAGACACAGCTTCATCCAGTGAAGCAACGGTGTGGGTATCCAATTTATTGATTGGCCCTAGCGAGTTAAAAACCAGTTCTGCAATACCGTTTTTCAACCATTGAATATAGATTGTTTCACTTTGATAAAGCATTCTGTTCTCCTTTATATGATAAAGTTATCTGGTATGACCAGATGATTTGAGTGTGACTAGAATGTTAATTAATTGCAAACGGTTAATAACAAAACTGGAATCTTGGTCACAGCAATTAAGTGAAATAATGTTGCTTTGAAATGATATTTTAATTATTAATCAATAGATTAATGTGGGTTTGCAACAGAGTGCATATCCGTTAAGAACAGAACGTGATAAGCTTGGATTTTCTAATTAATGCTGAAAGGTTGAAGGAAATGGAAAAACTGACTGCACTCTACGCTGATCATATTAAAACGTTACAAAACAGAACTCAGCAAGTCTTACAGCGCAGCAAATTAGATGCCATATTGATTCATTCGGGTGAACCACTTCGCGTCTTTCTTGATGATAGTGACTACCCATTTAAGGTTAATCCACACTTTAAAGCTTGGGTTCCTGTTACCGATGTTCCCCATTCTTGGTTATTAGTCGATGGCGTTAATAAGCCTAAATTATGGTTTTACTCACCCGTTGATTATTGGCACAGTGTTGAGCCATTACCAAATGGCTTTTGGACGAAAGATGTCGAACTGATTCATTTAAAAAATGCTGATGATATCAAAGGGTTTCTTGCTAGCTTACCAAAAGAGAATGTTGCTTATATTGGTTCAGCAGCGGCAAGGGCCGAATCTTTAGGCATCTCATTAAATAATATCAATCCGAAGCCAGTTCTAGACTATTACCATTTCCATCGCGCCTATAAAACGGACTATGAGCTGTATTGTATGCGTGAAGCGCAAAAAATGGCGGTAAATGGCCACCTTGCCGCATTGGAAGCATTCCGTGCAGGAATGAGTGAGTTTGATATTAATGTCAGCTATTTACAATCAACAGGCCACCGCGATACTAACGTACCGTATGGCAATATTGTTGCGTTAAATGAAAATGCAGCGGTGCTCCATTACACTAAATTACAGCAATCCGTTCCTGCTGAATTGCGGAGTTTCTTGATTGATGCAGGGGCTGAATATAACGGTTACGCTGCTGATATCACGAGAACATATGCAGCAAAAGGCAAAGATGAATTTGCTGAATTGGTCGCAGATGTAAACAAAGAACAGCTTTCTCTCATTGATACCATTAAACCGGGTGTCCGTTATACTGATTACCACGTAGATATGCATCACCGTATAGCCAAAATTCTTGCGAAACATGACATTATTAATGGTATTAGCGAAGAATCAATGGTCGAGAATGGTTTAACAACACCATTTTTACCTCATGGTTTAGGGCATCCATTAGGTCTGCAAGTTCATGATGCGGCTGGCTTTATGCAAGATGATAGCGGAACACACCTTGCGGCACCAAAAATGTATCCTTTCTTGCGTTGCACTCGGGTTCTAGAGCCTAAAATGGTGTTAACTATTGAGCCGGGCCTTTACTTCATTGAATCACTGCTTTCATCGTGGAGAACGGGTGAGTTTAGTCAGCATTTTAATTGGGATAAAATTGAGTTCTTTAAGCCATACGGCGGTATTCGCATCGAAGACAATATCGTGATCCATGCGAATCGTATTGAAAATATGACTCGAGACCTGCATTTACGTTAATGAAACCTTATTTAATACCGGCAGAAACGATTTCTTTTACCGAAGAAATAAAGAAAAGCCGATTTATTACTTATTTAGCTCATACCGAGGGTATTGATGCGGCAAAAGATTATATTCAATCGATTAAAGCGCAATACCCCGATGCCCGGCACCATTGCTGGGCATTTGTCGCTGGCCGCCCTGATGATTCTCAGCAATTGGGCTTTTCTGATGACGGAGAACCAACAGGAACGGCAGGCAAACCTATTATGGCGCAACTGTTAGGAAGCCAATTAGGTGAGGTCACCTGCGTTGTTGTGCGCTATTTTGGTGGGATCAAATTGGGAACAGGCGGATTGGTAAAAGCCTATGGTAACGGTGCGCAACAAGCGTTGAAAATATTACCGACTCAAACCAAAGTCCCACAAAAAGTGTTTAATTTAGTGTGTGATTATTCGCTGATTAATGCAATAGAGCTGCTACTTGCTCAGGTCAATGGCGTGATTTTGCACAGTGATTATAATGAAGCTGTCGCTTTGCAAATTGCAATTCCTGCTACCCTTGAGCAGGAGGTCAATGATAGATTACGCGATATAAGCCGTGGTGCTTTAACGCTCACACCAGAATCTGAATAGTCAACCGCTTTAGCAAGGAACCTGCCGAATGCATTTTCGTGCAATAACCCGTATTGTCGGGCTGCTTGTCATCATTTTTTCTTTTACCATGGTTATTCCAGGTATTGTCGCGTTAATTTACCGTGATGGAGCGGGGCGCGCCTTCAGTCAGACATTTGTGACGGCGCTATTAATTGGCTTGTTTTTATGGCTACCTACGCGCAACAGTAAACACGAATTAAAAGCAAAAGAAGGCTTCCTGATTGTTGTCTTATTTTGGACTGTACTTGGTAGCGTAGGAGCATTACCGTTTATCTTTTCTGAAAAGCCGAATCTTTCTGTTACAGATGCCTTTTTTGAATCCTTTTCTGGCTTAACCACGACAGGCGCAACAACGCTAACGGGGCTTGATTCTTTACCTAAAGCGATTTTGTTTTATCGGCAAATGCTACAGTGGCTTGGGGGGATGGGGATCATTGTGTTGGCAGTTGCTATCCTTCCGCTGTTAGGTGTTGGGGGAATGCAGCTCTACCGTGCGGAAATGCCGGGGCCATTGAAAGACAACAAAATGCGCCCCAGAATTGCAGAAACAGCAAAAACCTTGTGGCTTATTTATGTGTTATTGACTATTGCCTGTGCAATAGCATTATGGATAGCCGGGATGGATGTGTTTGATGCCATTTCTCACAGTTTTTCGACGATAGCCATTGGCGGGTTTTCTACCCATGACGCGAGCGTCGGTTATTTTAATAGTCCAGCAATTAATACCATTATCGGGGTATTCCTCATCATATCAGGGTGTAACTTTGGTTTGCACTTTGCGGTTTTAACTGGGCGAAGCCTTGGGATTTATTGGCGCGACCCTGAATTTAGAATGTTTATCAGCTTCCAATTTGTTTTAGTGGTGGTTTGTACTGCGGTATTGATGTACCACTCTGTATATGGTGGTTTTGGTCAAACGCTTGATCAAGCCTTTTTCCAAGTCGTATCGATGGCCACAACGGCTGGGTTTACGACAGATAGTTTCTCTGGCTGGCCGCTATTTTTACCGATGCTTTTATTGTGTGCGGCGTTTGTTGGTGGATGTGCTGGTTCAACTGGGGGCGGGTTAAAAGTTATCCGTATCTTATTATTGTTCTTACAAGGTTCCCGAGAATTAAAACGGCTTGTTCACCCAAATGCAGTTTACACTATCAAGCTAGGGCAGAGGGCACTTCCAGAGCGCATCATTGAAGCGGTTTGGGGGTTCTTTTCTGCATATGCGTTAGTTTTTGTGGTTAGTTTATTATTGTTAATCGCAACGGGCGTTGATGAGTTTTCAGCGTTTTCGGCGATTGCCACTACATTGAACAATTTAGGGCCAGGGTTAGGGACTGTAGCGGACAACTTCACGAGCATGAATCCTGCTGGTAAATGGATTTTAGTTGTTACCATGTTATTTGGCCGTTTAGAAGTGTTTACCTTATTAGTGTTACTGACCCCAACGTTTTGGCGTGAGTAATTCAGTACAATTTTGTTATATATAGAAATGATAAAAATCTAGGAACGATAATGAGCTATTTACTTCTACACTCCAGCACTGATGGGCAGACTAAAAAAATTGTTTTGAAAATGGCGGAGCAATTGCGGAGCTTAGGCAGAGAGTGCGATATTCGTGACTTAAATACAGAGCAAAGTTTTAATTTAGCTGCTTATGATAAGGTTTTGGTGGGAGCTTCTATCCGTTATGGGCATTTCAATAAAAAACTTCAGCGTTTCGTTGTTTCCCATCAAAGCCAATTGAATTCAATGGCGAGTGCTTTTTTTGCTGTAAACCTTACGGCAAGAAAAGAAGGTAAGAATACCGTAGAGACAAATGCTTACACACGTAAATTCTTAGAAGCCTGTCCTTGGAAGCCAACATTGAAGTCTGTTTTTGCTGGTGCATTGTTTTATCCACGTTATAAATGGTTTGATAGAATGATGATCCGTCTAATTATGAAAATGACGGATGGGCCAACTGATCCTAATACAGAGATTGAATACACTAATTGGGCAAATGTTTCACAATTCGCAGTTGAATTTGATAACTTATAGTCCCTTTTTTCAACAGAACATACTTTTTTTACACGATTTGTTTAATAATTCAGCTGTTGAATAAAAAAATGCAAAAAAGGGGTTGCCAGATTTTTCTGACTCCCTATAATGCGCATCCACTGACCGGGAACAAGACAACGCAAAGCGCGATGAACACTG
>NZ_JBSICC010000029.1:0-47922 GCF_058245955.1 Providencia sp. UF-224
GTTCGTTTAGTGATTGGTTTCATTGCACTCTCCAATTTTAAATTGAAAAAGTGTCAACCTTATTCAGGACGGGTCACCCTGAAATTAAAAAAGCACCTGTTATAAGGTGCTTTTTTATTGTATCAAGTAGTGAGTTACACTTGGCTAACCGTACCATCAAGTTTGAAGTAAATTTCCGTGACATAACCTTTTGCAGGTTGTTTTTCGAATGTCCAACGGTTCATTGCACGTTTAACATCCCGCTCAAACAAGCCTTTAGGAGACACTTCAACAAATTCGATATTCGTCACACGGCCGCCATCATCAATATCATAACGCACTTTAACATAACCTTCTTTCCCTAAACGACGTGCACGTTCAGGATAGACTGGTGCTTGTTTATGTAATGCCCTTGGGCCACTTTTCGCGGTAGATTGACTATTGCTCGCCCCGGTATTTTTCGCTGTCGTGACGGGGTTATTGTTGGTTTTCTGAGCCGTTGCATCTGATTTGATGTTATTCATCGCAAGTTGTTTTTCAACTGGCTTCACATCTTCTTTAATTTTTTTCTTCTCTTCCTGTTTTGGTTTTGGCTTTTTCTTCACTTCAGGTTTTTTCTTCGGTAATACAATTGCCGGTTCAACCACAGGTTCGGGTTCAGGTTCGATAATCGGTTCTGGCTCAGGTTCGACAGGCGTTTCAACTTCCTGAACAGGCTCTGACGCAGGTTCAGGAGCAGCAAAAGCAACCATCGCAATCGTCATTGGCTCAGGATCCCTCGCCAAATGAGGTTGATTAAAAATCCATGCCATCGCAAGGCCTGCATGAATAGATAACGAAATGACGATTATTAAACTCCAACGGATCCAACGCATATGCAATTTCTACCCTACACCTGTCTACCTAAAAGAATATAGTCGCTAGTTTAAATGCAAATAGCAATCATATTCAATAAGGTTTGTCATACAAAGTGAAAAATGTGAATGTGCACCTTAATAACCCTACTCAACCCATTGAGTAAAAAGCAGTGAGTGTCTACGGCGATAAATGTCGATTTTGCGCATCGCATAAATGTGCATGTTGCGTCTTGAATGCCCTTCCAGCCAGCGTCGGCGACGACGTTGCACTTGCCTCAACATTCTCCAACGACCGACTTCGTGCCTACTGCGTCTCATTTTCCTGCCCTTTTTTTATGAAAAAAACACTGTAAAAAAAATATTATATTCCTTTGAAAAAAAGTGCCAAGTAGAACTTTTAGCACGCCATTTCTGAATCGATATTAATATCAATTATTAACTATTAATGAACGAAACTATTATTTCCTTATGAATTGTCTATTACACAAAGCTTTTACTGCAAAATTTTGCTAAATTCTATTAAGTTAATATGTTGCTAACTGTTTTTTCAGGTAAAACTTCTTTTTTTGATGATATTCCCCTATTAGCGAGAGGCATGTAATCCATTATGGCAACCGTCTATACCCTTATGAGTTGGCTTCTTTTTTTCCTTTACTGGCTACTTATTGCCGCAATTACTGTACGCATTTTAGTAAAAAGAAGGCCTGTTACCTCAGCAATGACATGGTTGCTAATTATTTATATCCTTCCTTTAGTTGGGATCATTGCCTATGTCGCTTTCGGTGAACTTCATTTAGGCAAACGCCGCGTTGATAAAGCCCACCATATGTGGCCCTCTGTCGCCACATGGCTCGAAAACCTACGCCATTCAAAACATATTTTTGCAAATGAAAACAGTTCTGTCGCAGAGCCACTTTTTCAACTTATTGAAAAACGCCAAGGTATTGCAGGGGTTAAAGGGAATCGCATTCAGCTATTAACCACTTGCGAAGATTCATTAAAAGCCATTGTCAATGACATTAATAATGCTCAGCATTCTATCGAAATGGTGTTCTATATTTGGCAACCTGGAGGGTTAGTCGATGGCGTGACTGAAGCCCTGTTAAATGCAGCGAAGCGCGGTGTTAAGTGCCGTATTATGGTTGACTCCGCGGGAAGTTGGCACTTTTTCCGCAGTGATTACCCCGCTAAAATGCGTGCTGCCGGTATTGAATTTGTCGAATCTTTAAAAGTCAATTTAATGCGTTTCTTCTTACGTCGCATGGATTTACGTCAACACCGTAAAATTGTCATTATCGATAACTATATTTCATACACTGGAAGTATGAATATGGTCGACCCCCGCTATTTTAAACAGGACTCAGGTGTTGGTGAGTGGATTGATATTTTAGTGCGCATGGAAGGCCCAGTGAGTACCACGTTAGGGATTGTATATGCCTTTGACTGGGAAATGGAAACAGGCCAACGTATTTTGCCGCCACCTCCTGATAGCAATATTATGCCGTTTGAGCAAGCCAATGGGCACACCACTCAAACTATCGCTTCAGGGCCCGGTTTCCCTGATGAGCTCATACAACAATCGCTGATGACCGCCATGTTTTCTGCTCGCAAGCAGTTAATCATGACGACACCTTATTTTGTCCCTAGCGATGATTTACTGCACGCAATTTGTACGGCTGCGATGCGTGGTGTGGATGTCAGTATTATCATGCCAAGGCAGAACGATTCGTTCCTCGTCCGTTGGGCAAGCCGTTCATTTTACAGTGAATTACTCGAAGCGGGTGTAAAAATTTATCAATTTGAAGATGGCTTATTGCACACCAAAAGCGTTTTGGTAGATGGCGAACTCAGTTTAGTGGGCTCTGTTAACCTCGATATGCGCAGTTTATGGCTCAACTTTGAAATCACTGTCGTTATTGATGATAAAAGTTTTGGTAGCGATCTGACGTTAGTTCAGTATGATTATATGGCTCGCTCGACACGTTTAGAAATTGAAGAATGGGAACAGCGCCCATTCTGGAACCGTGTGGTTGAGCGCGTTTGTTATTTCTTTAGCCCACTGTTATAGCGTAAATGAATTAGGAAAGGTCATGACTGAGACACACAATACACATTTAATCGATGAAGACGATATCATTGAAATGGCTTATGACCTTTTCCTCGATGGTGCAATGGATAACCTAGAGCCTGCTGATCAACTGATTTTTGCCTTACAGTTTGAAGACTCAGGTGCAGCTGAAATTGTTGATTTAACAGATAGTTGGCAGGGTATTCTGGCGAATGAAGCTAATTTATCACAGTTCAGTGAAGTGATTATTGGGTTAGCGAAAACTCCCGATGACGAACTCGACGATATTTTTGCTCGTGTCTTAATTAGCCGTCATCCTACAAAACCTTTTCAGCATATCCTCTGGAAAAAATAACATGCAGTTGAGGGGCATTCGCCCCTCTTCTTCACAACTTAATCTTCTTTAGGAAAGTTGCCTGTCACTGAAAATTTTCGCAAATAATTCTGAATATTGGTTCTGACATATTCATTTTTCTCTTTTGGAAATTTTTCCCATGCGCATTCTAATAGAGGAATAACATCAGGTATTACAGTATTAAGTTCAACTAGTGTTCGAATGGCTAGACAAGCCATGTCACCATCATCTGACGTAATGCTTGGGTAAAAAAGTGCAGATTTTTCCTTAACATTCACATCGGAACTCGCTGCATAAAGAGCCGTTCTTGCAAGGTCAAGATTTGAATGTTCAAATAAATGAGCAAAATCTTCCGCTTGCGTGGCTGCTAAGTCTTTAAGTATATACCCTGCAAAGCGAATAAAATCAGCATCTTCCACATTTTTGATTAGCTGCAGGACATTATCTTTGTAATCGGCTAGGTTTTCTTTTTGATTAAAATAGATAGTGCTAATCGCTAAATTTTGCCATGAACGGTCAGCACTTTTTAACGCAGACATAAGGTATGAGGAGGCAATGTTAGGTGCATACTGCGCTAAAATTTTCAAAGCCAGCCTTGACTCGTCCCCTTGTTTTTCATTAATAATTTTGGTCAAAAACGTCAAGCCTTTATCAGATAAAAGCTTAAGCTTAGTCAACCCTGACAATGCCTGACATCTTAGTTCCGAACAATCCATTTGGTTGTATAAATCAAATAATGTTTGCTCATCACCGCCAATTCTGTGACCAAACCAACTGGTTTCATAGCCTTGAATAACTTCATCTAACCAACGTTCATACCATTGTGAAAAACTCAATTCGTAAGAAAAGAAGAAAGGCTGATTAGAACCACACCAATGGTTTGTATAAATAATCCGCCCTGCATATTCCCCAGTAATCACTAATAATAAATCATATTCACACCCACAGGTTCCAAGGTAAAAAATGCCTTGGTAAATATAATTTTCTCTTTCATCGAATTCTTCATCACTGCAATCATCATCGAGGAAAGTCAGTTTTTGCCATTCCTCTTCGCTCATATCAGGGCTTAGAATAGAAGGTAATGCTGCCGTTTGATCAAAACGACTTTCACTGTCTTCAAAACGAACAATGCCGTAGTAAGGCCCTAACCCCCCATTACCAATTTGTGTTAAAAACTGCACAAAATCTTGCGGTAATGTAGCCCCTGTTCGTTTTTCCCATTTTTCAATATCGGCTAAGGCAATGACAGGGTTTAATTCGTATTCATGGCTATCTGCACCAAATAGGTCTAACTCGCTATCCACTTGTTTAACCAGTGGAATTTTTTCTCGAATTCGCGTTAATACGTCGTTCGGATACTGCTCATTAATCTGCAGCCATTGGCGTAAAATCGCCTCTTCATCCTGTGAAAAATCAGTCGCCATTGATTTTTAAGCCCTTATTTATATGAATAACTAATTTATTAACATATTTTATATCCATTATTCATTAACAATTATCTGAACATGACTAAAAACGTTATTTTTAAGATTAATAACAAAAAAGCAGAGCCAATTGACCCTGCTTTTTACGTTAATTGTGCTTTAAAAGCATTATAGTGGATCGATTTTTAAACAAGATACCGCATGTTTAAAACTGCCCTCTAATAGTGGGCGAGTTTTTGCACACCCTTCATCTGCCAATGGGCAACGAGTTCTGAAAACACAACCTGAAGGCGGGTTAATCGGTGATGGCAATTCCCCCTCCAGTAATTCAATGGTTTTATTTTTTTCCTTGTCAGGATCTGGCACAGGAACAGCTGACATGAGCGCGCGAGTGTACGGGTGCAACGGGTTATTATAGACCTCATCATAGGTACCTAATTCCACAGCATGCCCCAAATACATCACTAATACTCGGTCCGAAATGTGCTTAACCACTGCTAAGTCATGGGCAATAAATATCAGCGATAATTTCATTTCCCGCTGTAATTCTTGTAGTAAATTCACGACTTGCGCCTGAATGGATACGTCCAGTGCAGAAACTGGCTCATCACAAATAACCAGTTTTGGCTCTAATATCAACGCCCTAGCAATACCAATTCGCTGGCACTGCCCCCCAGAAAACTCATGGGGATAGCGGTTAATTAAGTTCGGTAATAGCCCCACTCGCATCATCATCGCTTTCACTTTTTCGGTGATTTGCGATTGTGGCATTTTTGGGTGATAGGTTTTTAACGGTTCAGCAATAATGTCACCAATGGTCATTCTCGGGTTCAGAGATGCCAATGGATCTTGGAAAATCATTTGGATATCGCTGCGCACACTGCGCCATTCTTTATCGCTTTTACCTAATAGATTTTGGCCTAACCAGCTGACCGTACCATCCGTTGCTTTGACTAAACCGATTAATGCACGAGCAAAGGTGGATTTACCACAGCCAGACTCCCCAACAACACCCAAGGTTTCCCCTTCATATAACCGAAGTGTAACACCATCTACCGCTTTTAAACTTTTATCGGGTTGCCAAAACCACTGCTTTTTATCCCTAATGGAAAAATGCACTTTTAAGTCATTCACTTCCAATAAGACAGGCCTATTTTCATGAGTGGTCATACTAATTCCTCCATAGGCTTAAAGCAGGCACGCAGACGGGTTTGTGCAAAAGAAGATAAGGTAGGTTCACTCTCTACACATTGTTGGGTTGCATATTGGCAACGCGGTGAAAATGGGCAACCTTTTGGTAATCTTAATAAATTTGGTGGATTGCCCGGTATAGTTGCAAGGCTTTCATCATCCCCATCAAGCCGCGGAACCGCCGCTAACAAACCCAGAGAATACGGGTGGGATGGTTGATAAAAGATATCTTTTGCAGTGCCATATTCCATGGTACGTCCCGCATACATCACCAACACTTTGTCACAAACACCCGCCACGACACCTAGGTCATGGGTGATCAAAATAATCGCCGTATCAAACTCATCTTTCAGTTCATTCAGCAACGTCATGATTTGCGCTTGTACTGTCACATCTAACGCCGTTGTGGGTTCATCCGCAATCAGTAATTTTGGTTGGCACAGTAGTGCCATAGCAATCATCACCCGTTGACGCATTCCACCTGAAAATTCATGGGGATACATATTCATGCGCTTACGCGCTTCTGGCATTTTGACTGCATCCAACATTTTCACTGAGGCTTCGAATGCTTCACTTTTCCCCATACCCTTGTGAAGCATCAACACTTCAGATAGTTGCGTACCAATTTTTAAATAGGGATTTAATGACGTCATTGGGTCTTGGAAGATCATCGAAATTTCTTCCGCTCGCATCCGATTTAATTCTTTTTCTTTCAAATTAAGAATTTCACGACCATTAAACATCGCTGAGCCATTAATTCGGCCATTTTTTGCAAGGAGCCCCATTAACGCAAACGCGGTTTGCGACTTCCCTGAACCCGACTCCCCGACAATCCCCAAGGTTTCGCCTGCTCGTAAGTCAAAATTAAGTTTATTAACCGCCGTAACATCGCCATCTTGAGTGGAGAAAGTTACACTCAAATCTTTAACCGATAATAGAGGGCTTTTGGTTGAATTTATTGACATAACATTTCCCTCTAACGGTCTTTCGGGTCGAGGGCATCACGTAAGCCATCGCCGATAAAGTTAAAACAAAACAACGTGATAACCAGAAAACCAGCTGGAATCAATAATAACCAAGGTGTCACTTCCATTGAGTTTGCCCCATCGCTGAGTAAAGCACCCCAGCTACTAAGTGGCTCTTGTGTACCCAACCCCAAAAAACTCAGGAATGATTCAAACAGGATCATGCTTGGTACTAATAACGATGCATACACCACCACCACACCCAATACGTTTGGCACGATATGGCGTAAAATAATATGCCGAGTGCTGACACCGCAAACTAATGCCGCTTCAATAAACTCTTTACGTTTTAACCCCAGTGTTTGACCACGTACAATACGCGCCATATCGAGCCAAGAGACCATGCCAATTGCGACGAAAATCAATAAGATATTGGTGCCAAATAAGGTTACTAAGAGGATAACGAAGAACATAAATGGAAATGAATTTAGAATTTCCAATAAACGCATCATGATTGAGTCAACTTTACCACCCACATAACCTGCCAGTGAGCCATATAACGTCCCAACCACTACTGCCACCAGCGCAGCGGCAACACCGACCATCAGCGAGATGCGTCCACCAATTGCGACACGCACTAACAAGTCACGCCCTGAGGCATCGGTACCAAAATAATGACCTGTCGCCATATCTGGCGGCATAGACATCATCTCCCAATCGGTATCGTCATATAAAAATGGTGATAGCATCGGCGCAAAAATGACAAATAACGTGATTAAAAACAATACACATAGGCTAAAAATCGCGGCGCGGTTATGCATAAAACGGCGACGTGCATCTTGCCATAAACTGCGCCCTTCAATATCCAATTGCTCTGAAAAATTCGCCAGAGCGTCACTATTTTTTTGATTCGAAATCATAGCGGTTCTCCAATTAATAGCGAATTTTCGGGTCGATGACGGCATACAGCACATCGACAATAGCATTAAATGTAATGGTTAATATCCCAACTAAAATGGTTAAGCTCAGCACCAAGGAATAATCACGGTTAAGCGCGCCATTAACGAATAGCTGGCCAATTCCTGGTAAACCAAAAATGGTTTCAATTACCATCGAACCAGTAATAATCCCCACAAATGCAGGCCCCATATAGGAAAGCACTGGGAGCAACGCTGGTTTTAATGCATGGCGTAGAATGATAGTTCTTAGCGGTAAACCCTTAGCACGTGCAGTACGGATAAAGTTTGAATGCATAATTTCTATCATTGAGCCGCGAGTAATACGGGAGATACTGGCGATATAAGCTAATGATAGTGCCACCATTGGCAAGATCATGTGTTTCAAATTACCGCCATCCCAGCCACCACCGGGGAGCCATTTCAAATGAATGGCAAAGATCAGCACCAAAAGTGGTGCCACAACAAAGCTTGGGATGACAACCCCCGTCATGGCAAACCCCATGACTGTAAAGTCCCATTTTGTATTTTGATTAAGGGCAGCGATGACCCCTGCCGTGACACCAAATAATACGGCGACCACAAAGGCAGTTGCCCCTAGTTTTGCGGAAACTGGGAACGCTTTCGCCACTAAGTCATTGACGCTATAGTCTTTATACTTAAATGAAGGCCCAAAATCACCTTGGGAGAGTTGAATAAGGTAGTTGAAGTACTGCTTATACATTGGGTCATTTAAATGGTATTTGGCTTCAATATTTGCCATGACCTCAGGTGGTAGCTTACGTTCACCGGTAAACGGGCTACCCGGCGCTAAGCGCATCATAAAAAATGAGATGGTAATGAGAATTAAAAGAGTCGGGATCGCCTCAAGCACCCGACGCAAAATGAATTTCAGCATTGCTCGTTCCTACTTCTATTGCCCATTAGGCTAATATCTGGCCCCTTTCGGAGCCAGAGCATTGTTATTAGTGTTTGATAATATACAAATCTTTAGTATGTAAGTTATCTAATGGGTCTTTACCGCTATAACCACCCACATACGGTTTCACCAAGCGGGTATTAACGTAGTAGTAAAGCGGAACAATTCCTGAGTCTTTATCGAGTAATTTTTCAGCTTGTTGATATAAAGCTGCACGTTCTTCGTCCGTTTTCACCTGTAATGTTTTCTTCATTACAGCGTCAAAGTCCGTGTTTTTATAGTGAACGGTATTATTACTGCTGTAAGAAAGCAGCATGTTCAGGAATGAAGAAGGTTCGTTATAATCTGCGCACCATCCTGCACGGGCAACATCATAGTTACCTTGATGTCGGCTATCCAAGAATGTTTTCCACTCTTGGTTTTCGAGTTTAACGTCTGCGCCAATGTTTTTCTTCCACATAGAAGACGCAGCAATCGCAATACGTTTATGTAAGTCTGACGTGTTATATAACAAGTTGAATTTTAATGGGTTTGCTTTATTATAACCCGCTTCTTCTAACAGTTGTTTGGCTTTTTCATTGCGCTGTTCCTGAGTCATATTGGCATACCAATCTGGTTTCTCAGTTTTCATACCGCTGGTGAATGGTGGAGTAAAGCCATAAGCGGGGATATCCCCCTGCGCTTTCACTTTATAGGTAATTGTGTCTCTGTCCATCGACAGTTTTAACGCTTCACGAACTCGCGGGTCGTTAAATGGCGGTTTTTCATTATTAATTTCATAGTAGTAAATACACAGATAAGGACTTACGCGTAGCTCATTGGGCATATTTTGTTGTAAGCTTTTAAATTGCTCAATCGGTAAGTTACTGTACGTCATATCAATTTCACCACTTCGATAGCGGTTTACATCAGTCACTTCAGAGGAAATTGGCAGGAAAGTCACTTGGTCAATAACGGTATTCGCATTGTCCCAATAAGTTGGGCTACGCTCTAGTACAATACGCTCGTTAACCGTCCAATCTTTCAGTTTATACGCACCATTACCAACAAAGTTTTGTGGTTGTGTCCATTTCGCACCATTTTTTTCAATCACTTTTTTGTTCACTGGCGACATGGATGAGTGCGCTAATAATTTAGGAATATAAGGCACAGCTTCGCTGAGAGAAATCACTAATGTTTTGTCATCAAGGGCTTTAACGCCAAGCTCTTCTGGTTTTTTCTTGCCAGCAATAATGTCATCAACATTTTTGATATGCGCATACTGCAAATAACTTGCATATGGCGATGCGGTATCGGGGTCCGCTAAGCGCTGCCAGCTGTAAACGAAATCTTCTGCCGTGACAGGGTCACCATTTGACCATTTTGCGCCATCTCGAATTTTAAAGGTCCATTCGGTAAAATCTTTGTTTTCCCAGCTGGTTGCTGAGCCAGGTAAAATTTCCCCGTCTGGGCCAACAATAGTAATACCTTCAAATAGATCCCTTGCTAAAGCAGATTCAGGTACCCCTTCAATTTTGTGTGGATCTAAAGATTGTGGTTCTGAGCCGTTATTTCTCACCATTACTTGTTTTTCAGCAAGTTCAACACCTGCTGGAACCGTCGCAGCAAAACTGGTTGCTATTGACCCCATCGCTAACCCAGCTGTCACGCTAAGTGCAATAATCGATTTATTGATTAATTTACTCATCTTATCGGTTACTCCCATACATATTTATTATGATTGTGTGTTGATGCAGGTTTATCTTTGAGATAAACACTTTTTATAATTATTTGGATATTATTTATTAGGTTCACTTATATATAACCGCTTAATATCCGTATAATCAAGGGGGTCTTTACCTTTAAATCCACCAACGGTGGGTTTTACCATACGAGCGCTGACGCGATAATAGACAGGAACTAACGCAGAGTCCTTGTCTAGCAAGGCTTCAGCTTGTTGATAAATCTGATGACGCGCTTGTTCATTTGGCGCAGTTAATGCTTGTGCAAGTAATGCATCAAACGCAGTGTTTGAATAGAAACCTGTGTTATTGCTATTACCCGTTAGCATCATATTTAAAAATGCCGTTGGTTCATTGTAATCGGCACACCAAGTTGCCCTTGCAACGTCGTATTGCCCCTCATGGCGACTTTGTAAGGACGTTTTCCATTCCTGATTTTGTAATGTAACTTTAGCGCCAATATTTTTTTGCCACATAGACGCCGCAACAATGGCTTGCTGTTTATTTTGATCTGATGTGTTGTATAACAACGAAAATTTCAGGGGATTCTCTTTGGTGTAACCTGCCTCAGCCAGCAGAGCCTTCGCCCGTTGATAACGCTGCTCAGCAGGTAAACTAGCCCACTGTGGCGGAACAAAATTTCCATTATTAATAAACGTTGGCGTAAAACCATAAGCCACTGTTTGGCCTTGATTGATGATTTTATTTGTAATGGTTTCTCTATCTAACCCTAACTTAATCGCTTCCCTCACTCGAGGGTCATTAAAGGGTGGGCGTTTATTATTGATTTCATAATAAAAAGTACATAAATAAGGCCTTACATATAGCTCATTAGGCCTTTCTTGTTTCATTTTTTGATAAAGCGCAGGCGGAATAGCGGAATTGCTGATATCGGTTTCACCACTGCGATAGCGGTTGATATCACTGACTTCTGATGAAATCGAGAGGAACGTTGCTTGGTCTATCTTGCTCTGCGCGTTATTCCAATATAATGGGTTACGTTTGACAACAATGCGCTCGTTAACCACCCATTTATCCAGTAAATAAGCCCCATTTCCCACAAAATTTTGTGGTTGAGTCCATTTATCACCATATTTTTCAACTGTTTGTTTGTGAACAGGTTTCATGGCGGTATGGGATAACATATCGACAAAATAAGGCACTGGGTGGCTGAGTGTGACTTGTAAATGATGGGAGTCTAAGGCTTTTACGCCAAGTTCATTGACAGGCTTTTTACCTGCAAGGATCTCATCTGCATTTAAAATATAAGCATTTTGTAGGTAACTTGAATAAGGTGAACCTGTTGTGGGATCCGCAAGCCGTTGCCAACTATACACAAAATCATCTGCGGTGACAGGCGTTCCATCACTCCATTTTGCATCATCTCTGAGTGTGAAAACCCAAGTTATGTAATTATCGTTTTCCCAGCTTTTTGCCACACCCGGTGTCACTTTTCCATCGACATCCGTATAAACCAAACCTTCTAACAGATTTAAAATGATATTACTTTCAGGAACCCCTTCCACTTTGTGGGGGTCAAGGGAGGCGACTTCTGAGCCGTTGTTAATGACAATTGACTGTACTGGCTTAGCTGAATTCGCGCTTACATAGGATGATGCAAAAAATAATGACAGAGCTCCCAAACCTATTGCCGTTCTTATCATTTTGTCCCTCATGATTAGCAACCTTCACTGTGATTAATTAAACCCTTTAGCTAGCCACACATAGCCAAATTTATCCTTTAGATACAAATAATCAAAACAACTAATTAACATTTGTTAGTTAAAAATTTTATATCAATCTTAAAATAATCTTGCACAGATAACATAAAACCCTTTAAATTCAATAAAATGCTTTACTCTTCGTTGTGTGGCGCAGTACATTCCCCCTTCACTCTTCCAAACATATCATTAACAAACACCAATTAGAATAGTGAATAAATTTACGCAGCTCACAATTCCTTACTTTTTATCCCTGATTTAGCAAAAAATGCGACATTAAATTACAGATAAGACTGTTTCTATTGCTGATTGTTTATGACAAAAAAAGTGAATTTACGACATATCCTGCTGTTGGATACTTTGAGGCTGTATTGGGAAGGTGGTAATTATCTCAATGCCGCTACTTGCAAAAATGCATAACAGCGGCATTGGAAAGAAATGGCTTAGAGTAAACCGGGGAAAAGTGCTTTGACACCAGTGACGATAAATTCGATGCCAAGGGACATCAGTAATAATCCCATGATCCTCGTGACAACGTTGATCCCTGTTTGCCCTAAATAGCGGACTAATAATGAGGCGGAGCGAAACAATAACCAGCAACAAAAAGCAAAGAAAATACTGGTGAGGGCTAAACCTAAAAAATTCTGCCAACCGTGCCATCTTGAAGACCAGACAATACAAGAACTTATTGCCCCCGGCCCTGCCATTAGCGGCAATGCTAAAGGCACAACACCTATGCTGTCACGAACAGCTGTTTCTGTTTTTTCCTGTTTATTCTGTTTATCTTCACCAATTTTTCCGCTTATCATTGACATTGCAATGGTAACAATCAATATCCCCCCAGCAATACGGAACGAATCAATTGAGATCCCAAATAACTGTAGGATTGAGTCACCAATCAATAATGAAGTACATAAAATAATAGCAACTGAAGTATTCGCAATGGTGTTGGTTTTATTTCTCCCAGCATTACTCTGGTAATTAGTCATACTGATAAACACAGGTAAAATACCCACAGGGTTTACCAGCGCAAATAGACCGATGAAAAACTTAATGTAGCCCGATAGGTCAAGTAATGCAGCACTCACTCATTCAATTCCTTAAATAACTCTGGTTAGAGATGTATTGATATCTTTTTTAATTTTATCACTGATGTAACAAATTTCCTTGAGCAAAGCACTATTTTCTGTAGATGTCTCTTTTTACCCCATTTTTTGTTAGCTTTATTATCAATCTCGATGCATTTAGCTTACTTATGTGAAAGTTAATTAATACACCAACAACACTATTTCAAACAGTACAAAAACAACCATGCTGAAAGGTGTCAGCTTGCTATTTTCGTGATTTAGATCACTTTATTTAATTTCTGTTTTGTTAATCTATCCTTAACTGATAGACCGAGTTATTGATAAGCTATTCATCAATAATTCACGTTTTAACAAGGTTTTTAAGCCAATAGGCGATGATGAGCTACGTTATTATTAATATTATCTATACTTTCTTTTTTAGGCAGTCTTTTTTAACCCTGTTTATAGATACATTGCTCATTGGCTTAAAAAGTTTAACATTTATCAGGAGTAATCTATATGTCCGTAACTAACGTTACCGAACTCAATGAACTCGTTGCTCGTGTCAAAAAAGCTCAACGCGAATTCGCTAGTTTTTCGCAAGAAAAAGTAGATGAAATCTTCCGCGCTGCTGCCCTTGCTGCTGCTGATGCACGTATCCCTCTTGCAAAACTCGCTGTAGAAGAGTCTGGTATGGGTATTATTGAAGATAAAGTGATCAAAAACCACTTTGCTTCCGAATATATCTATAATGCATATAAAGACGAAAAGACCTGCGGTGTTCTATCTGAAGACCCAACATTTGGTACAATTACGATTGCAGAACCTATTGGGATTATCTGCGGTATCGTACCAACAACAAACCCAACATCAACAGCTATTTTTAAATCGCTGATTAGCTTAAAAACACGTAATGCCATTATTTTCTCTCCGCACCCACGTGCGAAAGTGGCAACTAACCGTGCAGCGGAAATTGTTCTTAATGCCGCTATTGCAGCAGGCGCACCAAAAGATATTATTGGCTGGATTGATTCCCCATCCGTTGAATTATCCAATGCATTAATGCACCACCCTGATATTAACCTGATCTTAGCGACAGGTGGCCCAGGTATGGTAAAAGCAGCTTACAGCTCAGGTAAACCAGCCATTGGTGTGGGTGCGGGTAATACCCCAGTTGTTATCGATGAAACCGCCGATATTAAACGCGCAGTGGCTTCTATTTTAATGTCCAAAACCTTCGATAACGGCGTTATCTGTGCATCTGAGCAGTCTGTTGTTGTTGTCGATGAAATTTATAACCAAGTACGTGAACGTTTTGCAAACCATGGCGGTTATTTACTGCAAGGTAAAGAACTCAAAGCCGTTCAAGATATTATTTTAAAAAATGGTAACTTAAATGCCGCTATCGTGGGGCAACCTGCGCATAAAATTGCGGAAATGGCAGGCATTACGGTACCAATAAATACCAAGATTTTAATTGGTGAAGTAAAACTGATTGATGAGTCTGAACCTTTTGCCCATGAAAAACTATCGCCACTGTTAGCGATGTATCGCGGCAAAAACTTTGAAGATGCGGTAGCAAAAGCGGAGCAATTGGTTGAAATGGGCGGTATTGGCCACACCTCTTGCTTATATACAGACCAAGATAATGAACATGTACGTGTAAATTATTTCGGTCAAAAAATGAAAACAGCACGTATCCTGATCAACACCCCTGCTTCACAAGGTGGGATTGGTGACTTGTATAACTTTAAATTAGCCCCTTCTCTCACGCTCGGCTGCGGTTCTTGGGGTGGTAACTCCATCTCCGAAAACGTTGGTCCTAAACATTTGATTAATACCAAAACTGTAGCGAAGAGAGCTGAAAATATGTTGTGGCATAAACTTCCAAATTCAATCTACTTCCGCCGTGGCTGTTTACCGATTGCCCTTGAAGAGATTGCGACTGATGGTGCAAAACGTGCATTTATCGTCACCGATGGCTACTTATTTAATAATGGCTATGTGGATGAAGTGGTTAATGTTCTCAAAAAACACCATATTGAAACTGATGTTTTCTTTGAAGTTGAAGCCGACCCAACGTTAACAGTTGTTCGCAAAGGTGCGGCACAAATGCAAGCTTTCCAACCTGATGTCATTATCGCATTAGGTGGCGGTTCCCCAATGGATGCGGCGAAAATCATGTGGGTTATGTACGAGCACCCTGAAACGCATTTTGAAGAACTGGCATTACGCTTTATGGATATCCGTAAACGTATTCACCGTTTCCCTAAAATGGGCGTGAAAGCAAAATTAGTGGCTATCACAACCACATCAGGTACAGGTTCTGAAGTCACACCATTTGCAGTTGTGACCGATGATAAAACAGGGCAAAAATACCCATTAGCCGACTATGCATTAACGCCAAATATGGCAATTGTCGATGCTAACCTTGTCATGAACATGCCAAAATCATTAACTGCTTTTGGTGGTTTAGATGCGGTCACCCACGCATTAGAAGCTTATGTTTCCGTATTGGCCAATGAGTTTACCGATGGTCAAGCATTAAAAGCACTAAGCTTATTAAAAGATTATCTGCCAGCGAGTTATCATGAAGGTGCCAAAAACCCAGTAGCACGGGAACGTGTACACAATGGTGCAACCTTAGCGGGTATTGCCTTTGCTAACGCTTTCTTGGGTGTATGTCACTCAATGGCACACAAACTTGGCTCTGAGTTCCATATTCCTCATGGTCTGGCAAATGCGCTATTAATCTGTAACGTTATCCGTTTCAATGCGAACGATAACCCAACCAAACAAACTGCATTCAGCCAATACGACCGTCCTCATGCGCGTCGTCAATATGCTGAGATTGCAGATCATCTCGGTCTAACAAATCCAGATGACCGTACGGGTGTTAAAATTGAGAAGTTATTAGCGTGGTTAGATGAAATTAAAGCTGACTTAGGTATTCCTAAATCCATCCGTGAAACAGGTGTTGCGGAAGCTGATTTCTTAGCGCGTGTAGATAAGCTGTCTGAAGATGCTTTCGATGACCAATGTACCGGGGCAAACCCACGTTATCCATTAATCTCTGAAATTAAACAGTTATTATTGGATTCCTATTATGGTCGTGATTTTGTGGAGCACGCAGGTGCACCATCTGTTGAACTGAAAACAGAAAAGAAAGCTGTTGAGAAAAAAGCAGCCCCTAAAAAAGTTGCTGAAAAAAAACCATCTAAAAAATAATTCTTAGTGGTAATTAAATAATAAAGGCACCGCAAATGCGGTGCCTTTATTGTCTCTGTCGATAATATAATGGTATTAAAATACAATCATATATTAGATGAACTAAAGCACTTAGCCACTCATTCAAACACATCAAACTCTTCGGACTATATCGTTTATCTTACTGACTATTTTTAAACTTAATTAAAATCGATACCCTTTTTAGGAATAGTGCCTAAGTCCATTAATTTTGCTTGTTCTATCGCATCGGCATAATGCTTACGACATACAGAGATATACTTCTCATTACCGCCTATATCAACCTGTGCACCTTCGTAAACAGGAATACCATCACTACCTACACGTAATACTTTATTCGCTTTACGGCCACAGTAACAAACGGTTTTAAGCTCAACAAGCTTATCAGCCCACGCAAGTAAATATTGACTCCCTTCAAATAACTGCCCTGCAAAGTCTGTTCTTAAGCCATAACATAAAACAGGGATATCACTGTTATCAACAATATCGCATAATTGCTCTACTTGTTGTTTAGTTAAAAATTGACACTCATCAATAAGAACACAATGTACTTTTTGTGCGCTATTTTCTTGCTTAATAACCTCTGCCATATTGGTTAATGGTGAGAATAATAAAGCTTCAGCTGATAAACCAATGCGCGAAGATACCTTCCCCTGGGCAAAACGATTATCAATCTCTGCCGTGAATATCAACGTCCGCATTCCTCTTTCGTTATAGTTATACGATGACTGTAACAAAGACGTTGATTTCCCTGCATTCATCGCTGAATAATAAAAATAAAGCTGAGCCATCTGGCAGTTTCCTCAAAAATAATATCCAAAATATTTTACCATAAAACATGTTCTTGGATTAACTATAACCACTCACACTTACTTTACTTATTGAAAGTTTAACTTTTTTTACGTAAACATATCTGTGTTTTATACTTATAATGATTACCTTATATGCAATAAAAGCTAATTTTATATTAACAATAAACAGCCTGACTAAAGCACATTACAGTAAATTTTCTCATCAAAAAATGAAAATTTAAGTTAATCTCTACCCCAATTATTCTGAGTTAATGTAAAAAAAGACCTTTTACTCGTTTTGAAGAATATTAAGTTTGTTAAGCTTTTCCATATTGCTATTTTTTTCATTAGTTCAGTTATTGATAATAGTGGTATATATATCTACCAAAAGTTTATATTTCTTTAGTAAAAAAATTGCATTCGTTAAAGATTACTTTTAAACTAGGGAAGTAATTTAGCTATTGCAGAATTTAAAATAGCACTCTATTATTACTGTACACATGCCAACAAATAATTTGAGACCAGGAAAATGAGCGAATCATTAAAAGCGTTAAATAACATCCGTACTCTTCGTGCTCAAGCTCGCGAAGTTACTTTAGAATCTTTAGAAGAAATGCTGGAAAAATTAACGGTCGTTGTTGAAGAGCGCCGTGATGAAGAAAGCCAAGCACGTGCTGAATTAGAAGAACGTAACCGTAAGTTAGAAAAAGTTCGTGAAATGATCCTTGAGCAAGGCGTAGATTTAAACGACCTTCTGCAAACAATGGATTCAGGCAAAACAACAAGTACTCGTGCTAAGCGTGCTGCACGCCCTGCTAAATATAAATATGTTGATGAAAACGGCGAAACTAAAACTTGGACAGGCCAAGGCCGTACTCCAGCCGTGATCAAAGTTGCTATTGACGCAGGTAAATCTTTAGACGATTTCTTAATCTAATCGCCTAAAAGCTTATTCTAAACACCCTTTTTAAAAGGGTGTTTTTGTTTGTACCCTTATATATTATTTTATATTAGCCATCTGTTACGAAAGCACACTCGCATATAAAATAGGCTTCTTAATATCATTCTTCTCCCGCCCACGTTTAGACGTGTATTTCTTATCAGCAAACGGCTTGAAAAATTAATAAAAAACTCGAGATAGTAAAGAAATGTAATCTTAATTAGAATTAATCAGGTGTATAGACGTGTGTTTATTAGTCTGGTCTAAACATGTATTTTTAATGCTTAAGTCTCAAAAAACTAAAAAGTGGCTAAAGCCTCATATAGAAAATTTGATATACCTCTGATTACTTAGATAACAAGCTTAAATAATCCTAGTTCCTTGCATAAAAAAGGCTAACAAATTAAGTTAGCCTATAATAAAACCTGACTGTATAACACTATTTAGATGTATTTAAGCTTTCAGCTAAATCTTTCACCCATTTGGTAAAATCGTCACCTAACGTGTCATGTTGCATTCCATATTCCACAAAGGCTTTCATATAACCTAATTTATTACCGCAGTCATGGCTTTTACCACATAAGTGGTAGGCTTCAACAGGTTCATTATTTTCCATCATTAACGCAATTGCATCCGTTAATTGAATTTCATCTCCAGCACCTGGGGCTGTTTTCGCTAATGCATCCCAAATTTTCTCAGATAATACATAACGACCGACAATTGATAAATTAGATGGTGCTTCATCTTGCTTAGGTTTTTCTACCATCCGAATAATTTTTTTACTATCTCCCGGTTGTAATGTTTCCCCATTACAATCGACAATACCATAGTTAGACACATCTTCATGTGGAACAGGCTCAACAAGTATTTGACTCGCACCAGTGTCTTCGTAATGCTCAAGCATTTCACGTAGATTAAACTTGCTTAGGTCTGTACTGTAACGGTCTAAGATAACATCAGGTAAGATCACAGCAAAAGGCTCTTCACCAACTAATGGCTTAGCACATAAAATCGCGTGCCCTAACCCTTTAGCAATGCCTTGGCGAGTCTGCATAATCGTGACGTGGCTTGGGCAAATAGATTGGACTTCATCTAATAATTGGCGCTTAACACGAGCTTCTAAAATAGCCTCTAATTCAAAGCTAGTATCAAAATGATTTTCAATTGAATTTTTAGACGAGTGTGTAACAAGAACAATTTCATTGATACCCGCTGCAATACACTCATTAACAACATACTGAATCAATGGTTTATCGACGATCGGTAGCATCTCTTTCGGTATCGCCTTAGTTGCAGGCAACATCCGTGTACCTAATCCCGCAACAGGGATCACCGCTTTTCGCACCTTACGTTGTGTCATTTTATAGCTCCTGAGAATTTCTACGCAACTTTCCCTCATATTTCAAAAAAGTGAAGGGGGTATTTTTTTATTGCGCAGGAGTATATCAGGAATTGTTAATGAATAAATAGCGATGACGCTTATTGGTATTATTTCGCCCGTTATCGCCATGCATTTTAAGACAACATTAATTTTCAGGATTAAACATAAGTTTTATTTTTTGGCTGTTATTGCGAATTAAACACTGCCAAGCCGTCCCATTTATTTCTAAATGGTTTGGATGGTAGAATTTTAAAGCACCTAATGGAATACTTCTCTCCAGCTTAAAATGAGATTCTTCTGTAGTCACTTCGGCTTCTAAACCTGCACTAGCCAGAATAATGGCTTTATTGTGAGTATTAAAATACCCTAACAACAATGGAAATTGCCCATCAAACCCTGAATCTTCCAGCAAATGATTTATCTGATTAATAATTTTATCTATATTCGGTAATTTTTTGTCTGGATAACTCACTGCATTTTTTAGCAAATCATTGAAGACAACTCGGATTAAAAAAGCGGCCATGATCCCTTCTTGTGGTGAACGCTCAGTATCAATACAATAAAATCCAATTTGGTTCTCTGATATAGGCGCTAAATCAAGCAACAGTCCAAACCGGTTAGCCTCGTTTAATTGCCGATAATTTATACGATATCCATTAATGTTTTGACATACTGGAGGCTGCAATTGCTTTAAAACCGCTAACATATCTTGTGTATTACTTTGCATTAGAGCTGCTATTTGCTCGATCTCCTCCCCAATCTGGGCCGTGAGATTATCCTCTTCTGGGTACAATGCAGACAAAATGGTAATTTTAACTTCGTCTAGGTTCTTTATCGGTTTAAGTAATGCATCTCTTGCGCCGAGACGAAACATGCGGTCGAGTTTTGTAAAATCTGTTGTCGCAGAAATAACGATAACAGGAATGGTGATATTTCTTGCAACGAGTTCACGCATGAAGGCCTCACCATCCATCACCGGCATGTTGAGGTCACAAAGAATGACATCGGGTTCAATTTCCCCAATCGTCAACATAGTAATTGCTTGTTGGCCATTGCTTGCGGTATATATCTCTATCTCTAAACTTTCTAAGTAAGTTTTCAAGATGGTACAGAAGGTAATTTCGTCTTCTATTATCAATATTTTTCTATTTTTCATTTGATACCTACTGCGATGGCCTAGTTAATTAACAATACTATTATTCATATTATAGAATCATTTTTCACCTATCTTTTGAGTATAGTGACTTTTCAACCTTCTACTTATTTTTATCGAGAGTATTATGGATCACCAAGAAGAAAGTAAGTGCTGTTGTGGCAGCAGAGCACAATTTGAACATTGCTGTGCACCTTTTTTGAAAAAAGAAGCCACTCCTGAAACCCCTGAACAGCTGATGCGGTCACGTTATAGTGCCTATGTCCACCATAACGCTAATTATCTTATTGAAACATGGCACCCAGATTGCAACGCCAAACAGTGGGAGCAAGAAATAATAACCAGCTTCGAACAAACGCAGTGGTTAGGTCTCCGTGTTATTAGTTCTTCTTATGCTAAAAATCCAGACGAAGGCTATGTCGAATTTTCGACTTGCTTTATTGATGAAAAAGCTGATCATAAACAACTTATTCATGAACGTTCCCGCTTTATTCGTTTGAATTCGCGCTGGTATTATCTTGATGGCATTACGCCCAAAGTAGGACGAAATGATTTATGTCCCTGCGGTTCTGGCAAAAAATATAAAAAATGCTGTGACCAAGGCTAATTCATTTCAAGACCCAGAAATTTTACTGCCAATCAAGTTCATGACATCGTATGTTATTGGCCTTATGAAATAGGCTCTGTTAGTTAAGGATAGACAGCTTCATGCAACAAAAAATTGTACAAAAAAAAATCCTCAGGACAATTTGCCCTGATGCAAAAGGATTAATCGCAAAAATCACCAATATTTGTTACAAACACCAGCTTAACATTGTGCAAAATAATGAATTTGTGGATCACCGTACTGGCCGATTTTTCATGCGAACAGAGCTTGAGGGTATTTTTAATGATGAAACCCTCTTAGCTGATCTTGATGATGCTTTGCCTGTAGGCTCTAAACGTGAGCTTAATGTTTCTGGTCGTCGTCGCATCGTAATAATGGTGACAAAAGAAGCTCATTGCTTAGGTGACTTATTGATGAAAAGTGCCTATGACGGGTTAGAAGTTGAAATTGCTGCCGTTATTGGCAATCATGACACGCTAAAAAACTTGGTCGAACAATTTGGCATCCCATTCCATCTTATCAGTCACGAAGGTTTAACCCGTGAACAACACGATGAAAAAATGACGGCACAAATTGACCAGTACCAACCTGATTATGTTGTCCTCGCTAAGTACATGCGTGTTTTAACGCCAGCATTTGTTCAGCACTACCCTAATCAGATTATTAATATTCACCACTCATTCCTACCCGCCTTTATTGGGGCGCGTCCTTATCATCAAGCCTATGAGCGTGGAGTGAAGATTATTGGCGCTACTGCGCACTTTGTGAATGATAACTTGGATGAAGGGCCAATTATCACGCAAAACGTGATCAATGTTGACCATACATTTACAGCGGACGATATGATGCGTGCAGGGCGTGATGTTGAGAAAAATGTTCTGAGCCACGCATTATACTGGGTGCTGGCACAACGTGTATTTGTATATGGTAACCGCACCATTATCTTATAAACAAATACACGCTGGTGACTTTGCTAAGTGAAATTTGTAGACTTAACAAGCATTAAGAGCAAAAAAACAGCAAACGAACGTTTTATTGAAAATTAATGCTTTACAGCGGCGCGTCATTTGATATTATGCCGCCCGCTGTCAACGATTACAGCAATTCAAAATCTGGTGGGATACCCAAGCGGCCAAAGGGAGCAGACTGTAAATCTGCCGTCACAGACTTCGAAGGTTCGAATCCTTCTCCCACCACCATCTAAACACATTCAACGCCTAGTTTATCAACGACACCCATAAAACGGTTTAATACACTAGAATGTGCTTTTGATTTATAAACATAACATTCACTTTGCCCTAATATTTTATTCAATGATATATATATCAATGATTTATCGACTAACTCCTCTTCTGGATAATGATCGATGATACCAATAAAATCACCATCTTGAATAAAGCTTTGGCAGCACCCAATATTATCCATTTGCCTAACACTCACTTTACTATCTAACGTTTCTACCTTTCCTAATAAATCACTCATCAAAGAGCTTTTATAAAATGCAGGGTCACAAAGCCAAGTGCTTTCTTGTAATAGTGAGACGAGTTCATGATTAAATTTTTCATACAATTCTTTACGGCAATATATTCCTAGTGGGGAGTTCTCTATTTTTTTTTGTAATGAAAAACGCTCACTAACCACCAATTCTGAACTTAGAATCAATGTATTACCGTCATAGTCAACTATTTCATCCACTTCATCATAATTAAACCTTAATATATTTACTTGTACATTATTTTGATGAGCAGCTTGATAAAGATTAATTAAATGACTTTCCTTACCCCAGTCATAATAAATATTCGCTTCGTTAACAATATATCCTGAAAAGTGTTTTTTCGTGATTTCTTTCTCCTGCAAATAGAGATCTCTAAGATCGTTATAAAGCTCCTGGCCATCCTTAGTTAATGTCATTCCAAATTTTTCTCGTTTAAAAAGCCGCTTACCTAGGCTTGTTTCAAAGTCTTTGATAGACTTCGCGATAGGAGGCGTCGTACGGTTCATCACTCTTGCAGCTTTACTTAACGAGCCATTTTCAACAACCGCCATAAACGCCTCTAATTTTCTTGAAAAGAACATATCTATGACCCCATTCTATTTATTAATATGTTAATCAATAGCATTATTATCTAATAAATAACGTACCGATTAGCCCATAACCAAAATCATTCAATAAAAAATAAAATTTAATTTTTTATTGAATGAGTAACAATATTTCATAAAAGTATTTTTATAATTTCCAACATAGCAAAGCAATATATTATACTGTTTCGCTTAATTATTTTTTATGACTCCACTATTAAATCACATTAAAATACAAATAACCAATTGACTTTAAATGGAATTAATATCCCTTGTTTATTTTAAGTAACAACCATTTATTAATTATCCATAGTGTTTTTATATGGTAGATAATTTAATTCCTACTAATAAATTATAAATAATTAAATTTGTTGATATCTTTTTTTAATACACATCCTTTTCAATTTTGAATACCTTCAATTGATTAATTACTATTTAATATAAAAACTTTAACCCGTAACGCACATCATATGGGTTACAGTGTTCTTATCATCTGTTAGAATCAATCGCAGGAATACTGACAATAGGTGATAAAAAATCCATGAAATTCATATCGTTTAACATTAATGGTCTTCGTGCTCGCCCGCATCAACTTGCTGCCATCATCGAAAAACATCAACCTGAAGTCATCGGCTTACAAGAAACCAAAGTGCATGATGATATGTTTCCATATGAAGAAGTTAGCAAGCTCGGCTATCATGTTTTTTATCACGGCCAAAAAGCTCACTATGGTGTTGCGCTGCTAACAAAAAATGAACCCATCGCTGTTCGAAAAGGCTTCCCGACCGACGATGAAGATGCCCAACGTCGAATTATTATGGCTGATATCCACACAGAACGTGGGCCGCTAACCGTTGTTAATGGCTACTTCCCTCAAGGCGAAAGCCGTGACCATCCAACAAAATTTCCAGCTAAAGAAAAATTTTACCGTGATCTACAAAGCTATATCACCTCAACACAAACAGCAGAATCACAATTATTAATTATGGGCGATATGAATATCAGTCCAACAGACTTAGATATTGGTATTGGTGATATCAACCGCAAACGCTGGTTAAAAACAGGTAAATGTTCATTTTTACCTGAAGAACGTGAATGGCTAGATAAACTTTTAGGTTGGGGCTTAGTTGATACATATCGCGCTAAGAACCCGGATGTAGATGACTGCTATTCATGGTTTGATTACCGTTCAAAAGGCTTTGATGATAACCGAGGTTTACGCATCGATTTATTGCTGGCATCAAATAAGCTTGCTGAGCGCTGTATTGCAACAGGTATCGACTATGAGATCCGTGGAATGGAAAAACCGTCTGACCACGCCCCTGTTTGGTCTGAATTCGATTTAAGTAAATAGCTGATATTCCCTATAGAAAAAGGCACTCATTTGAGTGCCTTTTTCAGTTTGGTTAATCTGATTTCTTTTTCGTTTTCTTTGCAGTTTTAACGCTTTTCTTGCCACCTTTGCTTGGTGCAGGTGGTAACTCTCGAAAAGCGCGTAAATTAGTGGATTGGCGTGCATAATGAATCAGCTGTATCAATGTTTCACTCAAAGGATGCATAAAATCATCATACCGAGTTTGCTTTTCACTGATTTGCGTCAAAACGGACTCCCAGTGGGCGGTCATATCTGGCAAGGTCGCCATATCCGGCAATACATGAATTAAGGCTCTACCTGCGGGAGATGAATGAATATAACGCCCCTTTTTATAGAGAAACTGGCGTTTAAATAAGAGATCGATAATCCCTGCACGAGTTGCTTCTGTTCCCAAGCCATCCGTTTCTCGCAATACTTTTTTTAATGCTTTATCTTGCACAAATCTCGCAATACCGGTCATCGCGGATAACAACGTTGCATCAGTAAAAGGCCTCGGTGGCTGAGTTTGCCTTTCAACCACTTCCCCTTTTTCACACAAAAGCTCATCATCTTTAGCAACAACGGGCAACGGCATGCCATCATTTTCAGCATCACGCTCTTTTCCACCTAAAACAACCCGCCAGCCCGCTTCTGCCAGAAAACGTGCTTTCGCAATAAATTTGCCCTTTTCAATTTCCAATTCAATTGTACACTTGCGAAAAACCGCATCAGACATAAATTGGATAATATATTGACGTGCAATTAACTGATAAATATTACTTTCATTTTCTGTTAATTTCACCGCAGTCGCTTTCGCCGTAGGAATGATGGCGTGGTGAGCATCAACTTTTTTGTCATCCCAACAACGATTTTTCTTATCTAATTCAGGTAGCTCAAATTCAGTAAGATCGGGTTGGTGAACAGCAATCGCATTTAAGACACTATGCCGACCCGCAAAGTGTTCATCTGGTAAATAACGGCTATCTGAACGCGGGTACGTAATCAATTTGTGGGTTTCATATAAGCGCTGGCAGGTATCTAACACTTCTTGTGCGCTTAACGCATATTTTTTGGCGGCTTCAATTTGCAATGCAGACAATGAAAAAGGCAATGGCGCAATTTCAGACTCACGTTTATCTTGATATAGCGTGACAATTGCGGGTTTTCCTTCAATTCGGGAAACCACATGCTCAGCAAGCGGTCGATGAAATAAACGCCCTTCTTCGTCCTGATAATCAATGCAAGACTCACTCGGTTGCCATGTCGCCACAAAGCGCTCATCGTTTGGCGTCACAATATGCGCTTTCACTTCAAAAAAGTCTTTCGGCACAAAGTGTTCTATTTCTTCATCTCGCCTCACCACCAGTCCCAAGACTGGGGTTTGTACCCGTCCCACAGAAAGCACACCTTGATAGCCACCACGCTGCCCAAGCAACGTATAAGCCCGAGTCATATTAATGCCATACAGCCAATCCGCTCTTGCTCTGGCAAGGGCAGAAACGCACAATGGGATAAACTCACGGTTTTCCCTTAACCGCTCAATAGCACGCTCTACCGCTTGAGGGTTAAGGTCGTTGATAAGGCAACGTTTTACTGTTTTTCGTTTTTCTGCATCAAGTTGTAGATAATCGAGCACTTCATCCACCAGCAACTGTCCTTCTCTATCAGGGTCTCCTGCATGGATAACGACAGTTGCTTGTTTGAGTAGTGCTTCGATGGTTTTCAGTTGTTTGGTTACTGAGGGGCGCGGTTTTAACTGCCACTTTTCAGGAATAATCGGCAAGTCTTGTAAATTCCAACGCGCATAACGAGGCTCATAAGCATCGGGCTCAGCCTGTTCAAGAAGGTGACCAATGCACCATGTGACCGTTTGGCCATCACCGCATTTTATAAAGCCATCCCCTCGTTGATGAGGTTTTGGCAATACATCGGCAATCGCCCTAGCGAGACTCGGTTTTTCCGCAATAAACAAACGCATGAATTAATCTATCACTTCAACTAATGGGACATTGTCCTGATGGGGGAGCAATTTGCCGATAGACTGTAGCAAAACACCTTGCTGCTGTGCAATCTCTTTAATTTTAGCAACTTCTGACGGTTTTACAGCAATCAATAATCCACCCGAGGTTTGCGGATCACACAATAACTGACGCTGCATGTCACTCATCGGGCCAATAAGATGACCATAACTATCAAAGTTACGTGATGTTCCACCTGGAACACACCCTGCTTCAATATATTTTTCCACATCTGCAAGTTTAGGTACTTTTGTGAACGATACTTGAGCACGAACCCCAGACCCTTCGCAAATTTCGCTTAAGTGACCAAGTAAACCAAAACCCGTCACATCTGTCATCGCGGTAACGCCTTCGATTGGAGCAATCACTGCGCCGAGTTTATTCAGCTGGCACATGGTTTCTGCAGCAAGGTGCTGGTGCTCTTCTTTGAGTAAGCCTTTTTTCTCAGCGGTCGTTAACACACCAATACCCAGTGGTTTTGTTAAAAATAACTCACAGTCCGCGGTTGCAGCGCTGTTTTTCTTCACATATTCCGTGTTCACGACGCCTGTGACAGCCAAACCAAAAATGGGCTCAGGCGCATCAATAGAGTGACCACCGGCGAGAGAAATTCCTGCATCTGCACAAGCTGCACGGCCACCTTCAATCACTTCACGCGCAACCTCAGGAGGCAATTTGGCGATCGGCCATCCTAAAATCGCTATCGCCATAATCGGCTTGCCACCCATGGCAAAAATATCGCTAATGGCATTAGTTGCCGCAATGCGTCCGAACTCAAATGGGGAGTCAACAATTGGCATAAAGAAATCAGTGGTACTGATGATCCCAATGCCATTACCTAAATCGTAAACGGCGGCATCATCCTTCGTTTCATTGCCAACCAACAAGTGGGGGTCATGAAATTTGGCCTGCTCTGTATGTAAAATTTGTTCTAATACTTTTGGGGCAATTTTACAGCCGCAACCCGCACCGTGACTGTATTGCGTTAGTCTAATTTTCTCAGTCATTACTGTTACCTTAAAAATGTGTGATAAAACCGTCCATATCTGGCATTTGAACTTTGGTTGGTGCTTTAAGTTCTGGCGTGCCTAAATAGAGAAAACCCACGATACGGTCATTTTCTTCACAGCCTAACCCTGCACGTACAATTTCATCTTCTGTCCATGATCCGGAACGCCAAATCCCACCAAAACCTTGTGCTACAGCAGCCATTTGCATCGCTTGGACAGTGCAGCTCGCTGCAACAAGTTGCTCCCATTGTGGCACTTTAGGATGATCTTTAATTTTCGCAATCACGGTAATAATTAGCGGAGCGCGAAAAGGTGCATTACGTGCTTTTTCTTCGACTTCTGCACCTAACCCACCTTCAATCGCTGCTTTTTCAAGCAATTGGCTAAAACGTTTAATGCCATCACCTTGCATGATAACAAAATGCCAAGGGCGTAATGCACCGTGGTCTGGTGCTCTCATACCTGCCGCAAGAATATTGTTGAGCTCTTCGCCTTGTGGCGCGGGTGTAGTGAGCCTGGAAGCTGAACGACGGTTCAACAAAAGGGTTAAAGCATCCATATTTGTCTCCGATTAAGAGTAGACTGATTTGATAATCATTCAATCAGGTAATTATACCCACACAACCTATTGTTATAGTAAGCTTATCGTTAAACTGTGACTTTGCTTGACGATTAACGTGAGTTGCATTAATTAGATTATTAATTCATTGAATTATATCATTTGTCATGAGTGAAAAATATCATTGTGACATTGTATATCGCGCATAACGGATTTGTTATGCATAAAAAATGATTCATTAGTAAATAACTGTATTGCTAATGAATGAATTAGAAAGCAGTATCCAATATAGCTTGCGCCTCAAGACCATCAAAAACATGAGCGCAAAATATGCAGGATAGGAGAAAAAATGCGTCAACTATGGGACATCCTCGCCACCATCTTTAAAATTAGTTGGAAGGCACTTAACTTCATTCGAGAATTCGTTTTTAACGCAATTTTCCTTGTGCTGTTCTTTATTGTGATTGGGTCTTTTGCCCTTTATCAATCAGAATCTGAGCCTGAAAAAAATTACTATGGCGCGTTGTATGTGGACTTGCAAGGTGTGGTCGTTGACCAAGTTTCTGCTCCAGACCCATTTGGGCGTATGAGCCGTGAATTATTAGGCACCTCAAATAACCGAATGCAAGAAAACTCCCTATTCGATATTGTCGACACCATCCGCACTGCGGCCGATGATGACCGCATTACGGGGATGGTTTTGCGCCTTGATAACTTAGTGGGAGCGGATCAGCCTTCCCTCGCTTATATCGGCAAAGCGATTGCACAATTTAAAAGCAAAGGTAAACAAGTTTACGCAGTAGGCAGCCATTTTTCTCAGCCACAATATTACCTTGCAAGTTTTGCGGATGATATTTACCTCACCCCGCAAGGCTCCGTTGGCTTATATGGCTTCGCGACAAACAGTATTTACTACAAGTCTCTGTTAGAAAAACTGAAAATTAGCAGCCATATTTTCCGTGTCGGAACGTATAAATCTGCGGTTGAACCAATGATGCGTGATGATATGTCCCCTGAAGCACGCCTAGCGAATCAACAGTGGTTAAATGCACTATGGAACAATTACTTGGATGCGTTAGCGGCTAACCGTAAAATGACTAGTTCACAAATTTTCCCTGGTGCAGATGCTATTCTTAGCCAGCTACGTGCAGTCAAAGGGGATAGTGCTCAATACGCATTAAAACAGAAATTAGTGGATAAAATTTACACCAATGAGCAAGTTGAAGAGCTCCTTAGTAAGCACTTTGGTTGGAATAAAGATGCTAAGCAATTCAATAATATCAGTATCTATGATTATTCCGCTAAGATTGCCGATACCACTGCAAACCAAGGTGGCAATATTGCGGTGATCGTGGTGCAAGGCGCGATTATGGATGGCCCTCAGACACCGGGAATTGCCGGTGGTGATACCATTGCAGCGCAAATACGTGATGCCCGCCTTGATGACAATATTAAAGCCATTGTCCTACGAGTGAATAGTCCAGGAGGAAGCGTTAGCGCATCTGACCTTATTCGTAGCGAATTAGCCTCTGCCCATGCAGCAGGTAAACCTGTTGTTGTTTCTATGGGCGGCATGGCGGCATCAGGCGGTTACTGGGTTTCCACGCCTGCGGATTATATTATCGCAAGCCCAAGCACGCTAACGGGTTCAATTGGTATCTTTGGCGTGATTAATACATTTGAAAAATCACTGGATTCTATTGGTGTATACACTGATGGGGTTTCCACCTCACCACTCGCTGATATTTCCCTCACCAAAGGGATCAACCCACAATTTGCCGATATGATGCAAATTACCATCGAAAATGGTTATGACACCTTTATTAACCTCGTGGCAAAAGCGCGAAACAAGACTCCTGAGCAAATCGATAAAATTGCTCAAGGCCGCGTTTGGATTGGTCAAGATGCGCTGAAAAATGGCCTTGTCGACCAACTAGGTGATTTTGATGATGCGGTGGATAAAGCTGCAGAATTGGCTAAACTGTCCGATGTGCAGCTAGATTGGATGAAGCCAGAGTTGTCCTTTATGGATCAACTTCTACTTGAGTTAACCAGCAATGTTCAAGCGGCAATGCCAGATGTTCTGCAAGTCTTTTTACCACCTGCTGTGGCAACCGATATTCGCCAACAAGCTCAATTTTTCTTAAAAATGAATGACCCACAAAATCGTTATGCATTTTGCTTAAATTGCGCTGAAATTAATTAATTCACATCCCCCTCTCGCTTCCGGGAGGGGATTTCTCTCACAGTATACTCAAATCACCTCATTTCAATCTGCTAATTCGCAATTTAACGATAGTAATACACCTGTAATTACGTCAAAATTCAGATAATTATTTTCACTTCTCCATGCGCGAATAAATTAGGTAACCAAATGCAGAAGAAATCTATTTATGTTGTCTATACGGGCGGTACTATCGGCATGCGCCACTCACCACAAGGCTACATCCCTGTCTCGGGTCATTTACAAGCGCAATTGGCTCAGATGCCTGAATTCCACCGTCCAGAAATGCCTGAGTTCACAATTCGTGAGCACCAACCGCTAATCGACTCTTCTGATATCACACCTGAAGATTGGCAACTCATTGCCGATGACATTCGCCAAAATTATGAACTATATGATGGCTTTGTTATTTTACATGGCACAGATACCATGGCGTTCACGGCATCTGCACTTTCTTTTATGTTTGAGAACTTAAAGAAACCAATTATCGTGACAGGGTCACAAATCCCACTAGAAGCGTTACGTTCTGATGGGCAAACTAACCTATTGAATGCGTTGTATTTAGCAGCGAATTACCCGATTAATGAGGTCGGGCTATTTTTCAATAATAAATTGTACCGCGGTAATCGCACAGTCAAAGCTCACGCAGACGGTTTCGATGCTTTCAGCTCACCGAACTGCTCCCCGTTGATGGAAGCCGGTATTCACATTCGCACTTTCAATGCTTGCCCTGCACCTATTGGTGTGGGTGAATTCAAAACCCATCGCATCACCCCGCAACCTATTGGCGTTGTCACACTCTACCCTGGGTTATCGATTGAGATTGTTCGTAATATTCTTCAGCAGCCCGTCAAAGCATTAATTCTGCGCTCTTATGGTGTTGGAAACGCACCTCAGCAACCTGAGTTACTGCGTATCCTACGTGAAGCCACCAATCGTGGGATTATTGTGGTCAATCTAACACAGTGCATCTCTGGGCGTGTGAATATGGAAGGCTATGCCACAGGTCATGCCCTTGCAGAATCAGGGGTCATTAGCGGTTATGACATGACTTTTGAAGCGGCCTTGAGTAAATTACATTACTTACTAAGTCAAGATTACACACCTGCGCTGATCCGCGAATTAATGCAAAATAATTTACGTGGTGAATTGAGCTACGCTGATGAATAACTGAGGAAATGATGAAAACGGCCCTATTGTTAGTCGATTTACAAAATGATTTCTGTACAGGCGGTACGCTCGCCGTGAATGAAAGTGAACATGTTATAGTCGTAGCCAATAAGGCAATCAAGGTTTGCCAGCAAAAAGACATCACCGTCATTGCGAGTCAAGATTGGCACCCTGCGGAACATTTAAGCTTTGCTGAAAATTCAGGTACACAAGTTGGCGATATCGGTGAACTTAATGGATTACCACAAGTGTGGTGGCCCGTGCATTGTGTCCAAGGCGAGCAAGGTGCGGATTTTCATCCCCGATTAAACACGCAAGCCATCCAAGAAACGTTTACCAAAGGTGAAAACCCACAAGTTGATAGTTATAGTGCTTTCTTTGATAACGACAAAGTGAGCCAAACACGCTTACATGCATGGCTACAAGCTCAAGGGATCACCCACTTAATGATTATGGGGATTGCGACCGATTATTGCGTTAAATTTACGGTGCTTGATGCCTTAAATTTGGGCTACAGTGTCGACGTGCTTGTGGATGGCTGCCGTGGGGTTAACTTAACGGCTAATGACAGCCAGAATGCGTTAATCGAGATGGAACAGCAAGGTGCCAAACTTATCACATTAGATGATATCGTCTAATCGTCCATTATCTTCGGCAATATTTTCTCAGGCTCGGTGTCCCTTGAGAAAATATTGCCTTTTGGCACTCCATTAAAATACTGCAGTTTAACTTAATCGTTATTTTGCGGTTTGAGTGTGGCTAGCATTTCCCCTTGGAACATCGTTTTGAGCTCTTGCTTACTCTTCATGGTGATTTCACCGTTTGTCCCTACCGTCATATGCTCAGGGTTATGGTTGTTACGCGATTGCCATAGCATGACCATCTGTAAGCTATGTTCTTTCTGCTCCGCCGTTAAAGGAACCCCATCAGGCCATTTCCCTAACTCAACCGCGGTGACAAGGCGCTCATAAATTTCCGGGGTCATCACTGCAAGTAATTGTTCAATATGTTTTGGGTCGACTTCTACGCTCACGGCACGCTCCTTCGAAAATGTAAACTGACGTTTAATTAAACTGCTTTTTTATTTCTAGCTGAATCGTTATTGCCTGCAAAAGCTGAAAGTAAAAAATAAACTTCAGCACCCTTCAGCTGCCTATCCACGTGTCTTTTCACCTGACTCTTCATCCAAAAAGCTTAAGGATGCTGAATTAATACAGTAACGTTGCCCCGTTGGCATAGGACCATCAGGAAACACATGCCCTAAGTGTGCATCGCAATTTTGACAGCGAACTTCGATGCGGTGCATCCCATGAGAGAAATCTTCGATGTATTTGATGGTATGGTCGTTCACTGCTTCATAGAAGCTCGGCCACCCACAACCTGCATCAAATTTGGTCTCAGACATAAATAAAGGTGTACCACAGCACAGGCATTCGTACACACCCTCTTTACGGTTATGCAATAATTGACCACTGAATGGCGGTTCGGTGCCCGCTTGCTGTGTAACATAGCGCTGCATCTCATTTAAATCTGAAATATCAACGTGTTGTTTATCTTTCTGTGACATGACTTACCCACGTATTTAAATAGTTTGTTCGGTTGATGACTATCATGCTGTAATTTTTAGCAACAAAAAATTAACAACATTTTTTATAAAACTATTCTAAACTAAGAAGCATCTTACTTTCCGTTTTGATTTGTGAAGCGTATCACATATATCACTGATAGATGGTTTCATTATGCCGTACAATCCCGATAATACGTGCGGCTGTATTTGCCGCTGAAATGGCTGACAAATAAGCAGTTAGTGGTATCAGAATTGATTTTTTTCAATAATTGACACGATTCCGCTTGACGGCTGGCAAGGTTTTGGTAACTTTAACTACAACTTAATTCACGAATAAATAGCTGGTGGAAATACTATGACTATCAAAGTAGGTATTAATGGTTTTGGTCGTATTGGCCGTATCGTTTTCCGTGCTGCACAAGAGCGTTCTGATATCGAAATCGTTGCTATCAACGACCTGCTCGATGCAGAATACATGGCTTACATGCTGAAATACGATTCAACTCACGGTCGTTTCAACGGTACTGTTGAAGTTAAAGATGGTCACCTAGTTGTAAACGGTAAAAAAATCCGTGTTACTGCAGAAAAAGATCCTGCAAACCTGAAATGGAACGAAGTCGGTGTTGACGTAGTTGCTGAAGCGACAGGTATCTTCCTGACTGACGAAACTGCACGTAAACACATCCAAGCAGGCGCGAAAAAAGTTGTTCTGACTGGTCCTTCTAAAGATGACACCCCAATGTTCGTTATGGGCGTTAACCACAAAGCTTACGCAGGTCAAGAAATCGTTTCTAACGCATCTTGCACAACTAACTGCTTAGCTCCACTGGCTAAAGTTATCAACGACAAATTCGGTATCGTTGAAGGTCTGATGACCACTGTTCACGCAACAACGGCAACTCAGAAAACTGTTGATGGCCCTTCTCACAAAGACTGGCGTGGTGGTCGTGGTGCTGCTCAAAACATCATCCCATCTTCAACTGGTGCTGCTAAAGCTGTAGGTAAAGTTATCCCTGAGCTGAACGGCAAACTGACTGGTATGTCTTTCCGTGTTCCTACTCCAAACGTTTCAGTTGTTGACTTAACTGTTCGTCTGGAAAAACCAGCAACTTACGCACAAATCTGTGATGCTATCAAAGATGCGGCTGCAGGCGAGCTGAAAGGCGTTCTGGGTTACACTGAAGATGACGTTGTATCAACAGATTTCAACGGTGAAAAACTGACTTCTGTGTTTGATGCTAAAGCAGGTATCGCACTCAACGATAACTTTGTTAAATTAGTTTCTTGGTATGACAACGAGACTGGCTACTCAAACAAAGTATTAGACCTGATTGCTCACATCTCTAAATAAGAGCTGTTAAGTAATTAGTCTGACTGAGCCGCCTATTGGCGGCTCTTTTGTATCATATCGAATACTGCATTAACATTTTCACTCACCTCATTTATCTTTAATCCATTATTCGATACTGTATAAACATGATTTTCGTAAGATTTAAGATAAGTGCCACACATCGCACAAATCTGCCACACGCAAAACGTATAATGCGTATTCATTCTGTCTCCACTAACACAGGCCGATACCATGCACGAAAAAATTTTTGCTCTACCCGTCATTAAACAACTTTCTGCCTATATCACCCAACGTCAATTAGGTGACTTGCCACTGATTGTAGTTTCTCACCCAAAAGTACGTGGTGCAGTGAGTCTACAAGGCGCTCATCTCATTGATTGGCAGCCTGCAGGGCAAAAGCCGTGCCTCTGGTTAAGCTCTGAAAGTGCGTTTAAAGACGGTGTGGCTATCCGTGGTGGTATTCCTATCTGTTGGCCATGGTTTGGCCCTGTAGCAAGCCCTAGTCACGGATTTGCGCGTATTTTACCTTGGCAGTTTACTGCCCATAATGAACATGATGATGGCGTGATTTTAACTTTCACGCTCACCGACACAGAATATACTCGTAAACTCTGGCCCCATGAGTTCACCTTGATTTTGCGAATGAAACTCGGTGAGACCTGTGAGCTTGAGCTCGAAAGTTATGGTGATTTTGAAACGACGGCGGCATTGCACACTTATTTCAATATCAGTGATATCCATAAAGCCACTGTTTATGGCCTTGGTGGTCATTATTTCGATAAAGTCGCCGATAAAGAAGTGTATGAGTCTGAACCGTTAAAATTCAATAAACATACTGACCGCATCTATTCAGAACCTGAAGAGTACAGCCTTCTACGCGATGATGGCTGGAACCGCACGATTGAACTACATCATTATCATAATAGTGATGTGGTGTGCTGGAACCCTTGGGCGGAATTATCATGCAGCATGCAAGACATGCCGAATAATGGTTATAAACAAATGGTCTGTGTTGAAACGGCCAGTATTAATGTGCCAATGAAAAGTGATGCGCAGCACCCTGCTCGACTATCTTTAGTGATGGTAAGCCGCGATAATAAACCGCAAGATTGATATTGATATTGAGATAAAATAAAACCCCAGTAGGATCACCCTCTGGGGTTTTATGATTGTTAACGACACATTAGAATGTGTAAGTTACACCCGTCCACATAATCGCAGAAACGGATTTGTTAACCATTGGGCTGTCTTTAACTTCACTCGGTAGGCGGTCAACACGCCCCATCGCAAATACAGTCCAATTTTCGTCGAAACGGTAGTTACCTGTGACTTCCATATACGGCGTCCAGCTTGAGCCTGGGTTATAGCGTTTTAAACCACTGTTACGGGATTCTTTTGAAGAAACACCATACTCATAACGGTTTTGATTTTTGCTATCCCATTTGATACCCAAGCCCGGTGTGATTGACCATTTGTCACCTTCGAAACCATACAGGTACGCAAACTCACCACGAATACCGTTGCTTATCCCAAGGATGTCACCTGAAATATTGGTGCGCAGTGTTCCCCAGTCCGCTTTATGGCGATAAGTTAAACCTGACATGACAGTATCACGGCGACGGTCTAATTCACGCATCGCTTTGTCATCATTGTCTTTAGGTTTGAAAAATTGTGGGTAATAAAATGCATCTAAAGACAGTTGATCTTGCGTGTCATTCCACAGGTAGTATCCCGCAGCTAATGTATGAAAGTAAAAGTTTTCACTGTCATAATTTACAATGGGTACTGGTGTAATGTAATCACGAGACTTGATGCCTTTATATGGCGTAGATTGTGCCAATACTGAGCCACCAACAGACCATGTACCCGCTAAAGCAGCACTAGATAACACGCTCAACGTCACAGCAAGTGTGGTTAATTTAATTGTTTTAGACATATTTAAACCTAAAAATAATGAGAGACGGATCAACGTTATATGTTATATCAATATGGAAAGATTCCCAATATTCATAATCTAAATCACATTTAAAGCTAAATCTGTGAAATTATTTACATCATTGGTTAACAATTATTCTACGCTTTTTTCGTAATGAACAGGAACTCTTTTTGCAAGGGCACACATTAATTCATAACCGATCGTCCCCGCGGCTTGTGCCACGTCATCTACGGGTAGGTTTTGTCCCCACAATTCGACTTTTGTTCCTAACTTCACATCATCACAGTGGGTAATATCAATCGTCAGCATATCCATGGAGACAGCACCGAGTAAATCACAGCGCGTTCCGTTACACCAAACGGGCGTACCATTCGGTGCATGGCGAGGGTAACCATCCCCGTAGCCGCAAGCCACTGTCGCAATACGCATGGGTTTTGATGACGTAAATCGACTACCATAGCCAATCGACTCTCCAGCCGTAATATCGTGTATCGCTATCACTTCTGATTGCAATGTCATGGCAGCTTTTAGTGAATATTGATGCACATCTGCTGATTTACCACTTGGCGATGCGCCATACAGTAAGATCCCCGTCCGTATCCAATCATATTGCGTATCTTTATGCCAAAGTGTCGCCCCCGAATTAGCAATGCAAGTTTGTAGAGACAAGTGGCTAAATTGCTTAATTTGTTCAAATGGTTCAGCAACCCCTGTATGCGTATCTGAATTAGCAAAGTGACTCATTAATGTTACTGAGGCAACATTTGGCATACCCGCCAGCCGTTGAACAACCGCTTGATACTCTGTGGCAGTAAAACCTAAACGATTCATCCCACTATTGAGTTTTACATATACCGAAATTGGGGAAGATAACTGTGCATTTTCAATGGCATAAAGTTGCCATTCACTGTGTACACTGGTGGTTAAATGATATTGATCGATAGCGCCTAAATCTTGCGGCTGAAAAAAGCCTTCAAGGAGCAAGATTGGCCCCTCCCAACCTTCCTCACGCAACAAAATAGCTTCTTGAATATCTAACACTGCGAAACCATCTGTCGCTTTTAATGCGGGCCAAATGTGTTTAATGCCATGACCATAACCATCCGCTTTCATGACTGACCATATTTTTGCTTGCCCTGAATGCTGACGCACAACGGATAAATTATGTTGTAAATTGCCTAAATGAATAACAGCACTAATTGGGCGTGGCATCTCAATTCCTTAAATACATGTCTATTTTTATGTCAGCACATCGACTATATAACCTAAATAAATCAACGCGCAGGGTTTAAATGCCCACCTGCCACTAATTTCGTATTAAACCCATCTAAATACCGTGATACTGATAAATCATCAGAGGCAATATCAGGTGTATTTCCTGAAATTAAATCCGCCAGCAATTTGCCCGCACCGCATGCCATTGTCCAGCCTAACGTGCCGTGCCCCGTATTCAAATATAAATTGCTATATGCGGTTGGCCCGACAATCGGTGTACCATCTGGCGTCATAGGTCTGAGCCCTGTCCAAAATTGCGCTTGGCTGATATCACCACCACCTTGATACAAGTCTTGTACCACCATTTTCAATGTTTCACAGCGTTTTTTTAGGATCTCTAAATTAAAACCAACCACTTCTGCCATCCCACCGACACGAATGCGTTCGTCAAAACGTGTCACTGCAATTTTATAGGTTTCATCTAAAATGGTGGAGGTTGGCGCTCTTTCGGCATCAATAATTGGCATTGTCAACGAATAGCCTTTGAGTGGATAAACGGGGATTTTAACCAATTTTTGCAATATTGCTGTGGAATAAGACCCCATAGCCACCACATATCTATCCGCTTGCAGGATCTGACCATCAATACGCACACCACTTACGCGTTGGCCTTCCGTTAGAATTTGTTCAACCTGCACACCAAATTGGAATTTTACCCCTGCATCACTGGCCATTTTAGCGAGCTTCTTAGTGAATTGTTGACAATCCCCAGTTTCATCATTTGGCAAACGCAACCCGCCCGTCAATTTGTGTTTTACAAATTCGAGCGCAGGCTCTGCTTTGATCAATTCATCAGAGGTTAGCAATTCATACGGCACGCCCTCTTGTTGTAACACAGCGATATCGTTCGCGGCATTATCAAATTGCTTTGCAGTGCGAAACAGTTGCAGCGTGCCCCCTTGGCGCTCCTCATAATGAATTCCGATATCATGTCTAAGTTCACGCATGCAGTCACGGCTATATTCAGCAATACGAACCATTCGGCTTTTATTCATTGCGTAATGCTGAATATCGCAGTTTTTGAGCATTTGCCACATCCAGCGTAACTGAAACAGCGACCCATCTGGACGAATTGCCAGTGGCGCATGCTTTTCAAACATCCACTTCACGGCTTTCAGGGGAATTCCTGGGGCACCCCATGGCGTTGCATACCCGGGTGAAACTTGTCCTGCATTGCCCGCACTGGTTTCTTCAGCAACATCGTACTGTCTATCCACAACAATAACTTCATGGCCTTCTTGCGCCAAATACCATGCTGTTGTCACACCAATAACACCTGCACCTAACACGAGAATTTTCATAGGGCCCTCAGCCGCGAAATGATGAATTATTCATTAGAATAATATTCTAGTATTCTTTTGCCAATGCAGTGAATTAACACTTTTAACAATTCAGATAAAAAATTCAATTATTGTCACAATATATTTACAATATGGATTTTTATTCTAATAGATGGAATATAATAAAATCCATTTAAATCATAATTATCAATGAATTACAATAAGAATTGAAAATAAACCTAAAAATCAAAATGATATTTTTCAGTATAATCTATCAAAGAGTAAGAACTTACTGTCGATTACCTCACACTCACCAACGCCCACTTTAAAAGCCAATACATCGTTAATTGCAATATTCATAGAATATTATTTTAATTAAACGTTTTATATCGATTGTTATAGCGTACATTCCCATGAAGAACGATAAAACGCACGTCTTAAAAAGACTAACAATAAAAAAGCCAGCAATCATCATTGAATGCTGGCTTTAATCATTGAAATTTTGGTTATGCTATATGCTTAACGAATATGGGCTAAATCAGATGGCATATTGCCTTGCATTGAATGCCAAATCAGGCCACTTTCCTTACCGTAATTACGTACACATTCCATAATACGGTCATAGGCTTGCTCACGGCACAGGTGGCTCAGTTGCTGGTAAAAGCTTAATGCTAAGCGCCTTGCTTCCGGGTTAGAAAAATAATACCGGCCAACACGGGTATACAAACCTCTTAACCCATTAATAATCAGCCCATAAATTGGGTTACCTGACGCAAAAGCGAGACCGCGGAAAATGTTATAATCCAAATCGCTAAATGCATCAGAATTGTCTTCCACTTTTTCTCTGCCCGCTAATACTTCTAAAGACTTTTCTGGGTTGTTCCGAAATGCTGTTCGGATAAAAATCGCGGCAATATTTGTCCGTACCGCCAGTAAATTATCAATCAGTTGCGGAACTCTATCGTGATCTAATCGAGCAAGCGTTTCTAAAATGTTTAAGCCCGACGTTTCCCAATAGTTGTTCACCTTCGTTGGCTTACCATGTTGGATGGTCAACCAACCATCACGAGCCAGACGCTGTAACACCTCACGTAAGGTAGTGCGTGTTACACCAATTAACTCTGACAGTTCGCGCTCAGCGGGCAAGATTGAACCTGGTGGGAAACGGTTGTTCCATATACTTTCAATAATGTACTCTTCCGCAAAACCTGCCGGGCTTTGAGCTTTAATAACCATATTTTTATTATTCCAAACCTTTTAAACGGATATTGGGGAAATCATACCAGATTGTCTTCTTCTGATATAGTTAGACTCAAAATAAAGAGTGAAACAAATCATAGAATTTCCATATAATTCATACATTATCAATTAGCAAATAGACTTAAAATCCTTAAAAGATAAGAGTAGTATGTTGTGGAACGTGACATAACATCCAATAAGAGGATAACGAGCCATAATGGATTTTAGTTTAAAAAGTGCATTTTTGAAAAACTTTCTGGGAAATTCCCCCGATTGGTACAAACTTGCGATTATTATATTCCTGATAATCAACCCAATTGTTTTCTATTTTGCCAGCCCATTTATCGCGGGATGGCTATTGGTGATTGAATTTATATTCACACTCGCAATGGCATTAAAGTGCTACCCATTACAACCCGGTGGCTTACTCGCTATCGAGGCAGTTCTTATTGGCATGACAAGCCCTGCACAGATTTCCCATGAAATCAGTAACAACCTTGAAGTGGTTTTACTGCTGATCTTTATGGTGGCAGGCATCTATTTTATGAAGCAACTTTTGTTATTTGTTTTCACCAAATTACTAATAAACGTCCGTTCTAAACGAATTCTGTCATTATCTTTTTGCTTAGCAAGTGCGTTTTTGTCTGCTTTTTTAGATGCGTTAACCGTTATAGCTGTCGTGATCAGCGTTTCCATTGGTTTCTATTCTATTTACCATCAATATGCCTCCAATCAGCACAGTGATATTGACCTGCAAAATGATGGATTTATCGATAGCTGCGAGCAAAAACAAACGTTAGAACAATTTCGCGCGTTTTTGCGTAGCTTAATGATGCATGCAGGGATCGGTACGGCACTCGGCGGTGTGATGACTATGGTCGGCGAGCCCCAAAACTTAATCATTGCAAAACATGTTAATTGGGATTTCATCACCTTCTACCTACGCATGGCGCCTGTCACTATCCCTGTTTTCCTATGTGGTTTAATCGTTTGTTTTCTCGTTGAAAAATTCAAACTGTTTGGTTATGGTGCCGAATTGCCAGATAGTGTTCGCCAAATTTTAACCGACCACGATAAAAAAATGACAGCAAAGCGCACGAAAAAGGAACAAGCGCAGTTATGGGTACAAGGGTTAATTGGTATTTGGCTAATCGTCGCTTTAGCGTTCCACTTGGCTGAAGTTGGGCTTATCGGTTTATCTGTGATTGTGTTAGCGACTGCATTTTGTGGTATTACTGAAGAACATGCGTTAGGTAAAGCGTTTGAAGAAGCGCTCCCATTCACCGCATTATTAACCGTCTTTTTCAGTATTGTTGCCGTTATTATTGATCAACAGCTATTCACGCCTTTTATTCAGTTTGTTTTGCAATCATCTGAATCTTCTCAGCTATCACTGTTTTATCTGTTTAACGGGTTGTTATCCGCTGTATCTGATAACGTCTTTGTGGGTACTGTGTACATCACGGAAGCAATGAAGGCGGCGAATGAAGGGCTTATTTCATCTGAGCAATACCAGTTTTTAGCCGTGGCTATCAATACAGGGACAAACCTCCCTTCTGTTGCAACACCGAATGGGCAAGCCGCATTCTTGTTCTTATTAACCTCCGCACTCTCACCATTAATTCGTTTATCATATGGTCGAATGGTTTGGATGGCTCTGCCTTATACTATTGTCATGACCATTGTGGGCTTATTAGGCGTAGAATACTGGCTCGTACCAGTTACCCATTGGATGGAGTCCATCGGTTTGATAACTTTTGGATAGGGATTATACTCAACATCAATCAGGCGTTTTATCAGCGCCTGATTGTAATGTTAGGTAAAACCTAACTCGAATCGGTATTTATTTTGCTTTAGGTGCTTTTTTTATCAGGCAGATAGGGGCAAAATGTGCGCATCACTCAATTAGGATATCTCAAGTATGTTCCGATTTTTTAACTACTGCTCACAAGGACGAGGCGCATGGCTATTGATGGCCTTTACAGCCTTTATGTTAGAGTGTGCGGCATTATATTTTCAACATGTTATGAAGCTACAACCTTGTGTAATGTGTATTTATGAACGCGTTGCATTGCTGGGTGTTATGTTTGCAGGCTTAATTGGCGCGATCACCCCCCGAAATATCATTATCCGCTGGGTAGCTATTGTTGTTTGGATTTACGCAGCATGGCGTGGTTTAGATCTCGCATGGGAACACACCATGCTGCAACTTTACCCTTCTCCATTTGCGTCTTGTGATTTCTTTGTCAACTTCCCAGATTGGCTACCATTACAAGAATGGGTGCCTGCGATGTTCGAAGCGACGGGTGACTGCGCGGTGAGGCAGTGGGCATTTTTAGGCCTTGATATGCCACAGTGGTTGATTGGTATTTTTGCTGCTTATATTTTAGTGGCAGTTATTGTGTTAATTAGCCAGTTTTTCCCTGCTAAAAAATCGTTTTAATCACAAACAAATTCACTAAATGCAAAAAGCCCCAAATTAAAGGGGCTTTTCTTTTATTAGGCTGAAATAAACATTAAATACAGGCACCACTTTGGATAGCATTTGCGGCACAACGTCTACCATTAGCAAATTGGCAAACTGCCGTTTTATCGCCATTTAATTCAAGTGTTAATGCAGGCAATCCTCCCGCAGAGACACAAGCTTCTTGGATTCCAGGTCCTAAATTAACCACTTGCTTTGCATACTGAGCTGCTGAGTTATCAACGGTTTTATTCACTTCTGAGCTTCCACAAGCCGATAACATCACTGACATTACACCCGCAACAGCAACTGCCATCACAGGTTTTAATAACTGGCTGACCTTACGCCCCATGCTCTTTTTCTCCTATAAAACCGCTGTCATCCCTTGCACTTAATGCGTGCTGCTTTTTGAAAATAAATTGATGACTAAAACACCAACTATAATTAATAGCATACCAATAATTGCAGGTAAATCGAGTTTTTGGTTATAAATATAAATTGCAGCGACTGAAACTAATACGATCCCTAAACCAGACCAAATAGCATAAGCTATCCCCAGTGGCATCACTTTCACTACCTGTGATAATCCCCAGAAAGAAACACCATAACCAATAATGACGATTAATGACGGCCAAAAGCGGCTAAACCCATCAGAAGCTTTTAATGTAGTGGTTGCAATTACTTCTGCAATAATAGACATCAAAAGAAAACTTAACCCTTTCATTGTTGTTCCTTATTGTTGTATTAAAAAATAAAATATAGCGATAAAACAGAAAAAAGCTCCGTATGCTTTAAAAGCACTACAGAGCTTATTTAACAGGCAATTAATTTAACGTATTAATGTTGTGCGGCTGGAGTCAGTTTATCACTCAATGTTTGGCTATAACGTCTGAATAAATAGAGACACAAAATAAATGCTATTGCGCCAATAACCGCACCTACATAACCAATTCGCGTCATACCCATATGCACAATCACTTGGTTACCTAGCAACGCCCCGCCACCGATCCCAATATTAAAGATACCCGAGAAGATAGCCATGGCTAAATCCGTTGCATCCGGTGCCAAATCAATCACTTTCACCTGCATGCCTAAACTAATGCACATCATCGCAATTCCCCAGAACACGGACAAGATAATCAGTGACCAGGCATTGCCCCCCATAGGCAACAGCAACAACAGGCATAGCGTCATTAACGCTATCGCGGATGGCAAGAATATTAATGAAAGTTTTGTACTATAGCGGCTAAAAATAACGCTACCAATAATACCTGCTGCGCCAAAAATAAGCAGTAATACCGTCGCAAAGTTTTGGCTTTGATGTGCTACATCGCGGACAAAAGGCTCAATATAGCTGTATGCTGCAAAGTGTGCTGTCACCACTAACACAGTTAAAGCAAACATCCCTACCAACGCAGGGCGCTTAAATAATACAGGGAGGCTTTTCAATGAACCTGAATGTTCACTTGGTAAGCGTGGTAGGAAACGGATCAGTGCAACCATTGTGAATAGCGCCACAACACCTATACACAAGAAAGTCACCCGCCAGCCTAAAAACTGCCCAATAACACGACCAATTGGTAGACCTAAAACAGTGGCTAATGCGGTACCCGTTGCGAGTAACCCCAGTGCCTGTGCTTTTTTTCCTGCGGGGGCAACACGAATAGCCAAAGAAGCAGTAATCGACCAAAAGACTGCATGAGATAGCGCAACGCCCACACGCCCAATTATTAGCACGTCAAAATTCCACGCAAAACCCGTAACAATATGGCTAATAATAAAAATAACAAACAAGAATCCCAGTAACTTACGACGTTCTATTTTACTGGTTAATAACATTAATGGTAATGACATCAACGCTACCACCCACGCATATATGGTGATCATCAACCCTGTATGCGCTACCGTCATGTCAAAACTGGCCGCAATATCACTTAATAATGCAACAGGCACGAACTCTGTTGTATTAAAAACGAATGCAGCAACCGCTAGCGCTAAAACGCGGATCCAAGCGGTTTTTCTCGATACTTGTGTCATTATTTATCTTGCCTTCAGTTTTCCATAAGCTAATGACACAAATCGGTTACCGACTTGTGATGATGGCCTAAGGGAAACATATGTTTAGAACTAAACTGAACGATTAAGCGGTGTTTTATTGCTCTACACGCCATATTTTTGTGAATTGTATCACAACTATTTAGCTATTTTAAAGCTCACTCTTGATATTGATAATCAACCTCAAAGCACTAAACTCCAATAATAATCTTTTCTAAAAAGCATCACGACAAAAAACTGGCCAATATTTCCAAAACATTAATCAAATGCATCAGAATTTGCATGCTTTATATTCGATTGCATACATCTTATTTATCTGAAAGCACATATTATTTTTTCTATGCTACAATCCATAAAATTACTTTTTATCTTAAAGGATCGATTTAATGAAAACCCATTTTCCTACTGAGCCTGATGTCCAAGCACTTGCCGATGAAGTGACCTGCTTAAAGAATCTAGTGACTCATATGCTTAAAGCAATTGGCCAAGCTGATGCAGGTAAAATTTTGATCAAAATGCAACGTGAAGTTGCTCAAATGGAAGACGAAAAACAAGCAGAAACCTATACAAGCATCTTAGAACAAATTAAAACTGGCTATCGCCAATAGATTATTTAGCGATAAATGCTATTTAAAGCACAAAAGTATTCAAGAATGGATTAACTGCACAAATAACTAAGTTTTTGTTATCAAAATCATCTATCTTTATTTACGAATTAAACCATTCTTTATTCATTTAGCTCCCCCTTCAAAACCCTATGAAGGGGGCTTTTTTTTGCTTTTAATTATTGCCCTGCTTGCGTAAACAGGCTATTGCAGTAGTTCGCGTACTCATCCACTGTTGTATTCTTCGTTTGCTTATCCCAACTTTTTTGCTCTTCAAAAGCCCAAACGCGAAAGACCTGCCCTACGTTTGCACCAGACATCCCGACTTCTTTGTAAATTCGGTGGTAAAACCCTTGGTTTGATTGGTAAATTTCAAATTTAATGGGAATAAGTCGCGCAGGGTTAGGCTCTGTTTGAAAAGAGTTACCGAAGAGTATTGTTTTAACAAGTATGTCCATGTATTGGCTCCCATATGAAATTAAACACAAGCAAAATTACCCATAGTTAGAGTTAATATAGCTTATTGTGGAAGATATTAATGTCTCGCTATCAAATAAATAGGTATTTTTACGTGATAACAATAAATGACGAGTCAGTTTTAGCTGATTTTCTAGAAATTCATATTCTGGTTTTAATTCGCGGGTATGCAATACAGCTCAGTTTCCCAATCTTCATAGGGCGGTTCGACAACATATGAGTGGTCATCATACCAACGAATATAGTCTGTTGCGCGTTTTTGCGCATGTTTGAAATTAGTGACATCTCCATTTTCATCAAGCTCTAGGGTATTGATTAAGATGGCATACACTTGCTCAACTAAACTGGGGTTGTCAGCGCATAGTTTGACATAATCAACATCACTTAACATGTAGTGGCTACCACTAGTCATAAAATACGCAAAAGTTCTCAGTGCACCACTGACACTCTGTGAAAGTTTCATTACTATCCCTATGCATACACAATAAAAAAGCCACTTCACATGAAGTGGCTTTCTAGACTATTTTAAATATTCGCCTGAGCGAAGTGCTTCAATTCGTTTGTCTAATGGTGGGTGAGACAGGAATAATTCACTGAATGCCTTACCACGACCATTAATACAAAATGCCATCAAACGCCCTTCTTCTTGCGGTTCATAACTCGTTTTCAGCCTTTGCAGTGCCGCGATCATTTTTTCGCGCCCCACTAATTTTGCAGAGCCTGCATCAGCATGGAATTCACGGTAGCGAGAGAACCACATAGTAATAATGCTCGCTAAAATACCAAATACAATTTCCAATACCATTGAAACCGCAAAGTAAACCATTGGGTTACCGTTGCTACTCTCACTTTCGTTATCATTGTTTGACATAAAACCTGCCGCTAATTGGGCAATGATACGAGAAATAAAGATAACAAAGGTATTCACAACACCTTGCAGTAACGTCATTGTCACCATATCACCATTGGCGATATGACTGATTTCATGGGCAATAACCGCTTCTGCTTCATCGCGGCTCATATTTTCAAGTAACCCAGTGCTCACTGCAACTAGCGATGCATCACGGCGAGCCCCTGTTGCAAAAGCATTAATATCAGGTGCATGGTAAATCGCTACTTGTGGCATTTGAATGCCCACTTGCTGCGCTTGACGCTGTACCGTCGTCATTAGCCACTGTTCAGTTTGGTTACGTGGGTTTTCAATAACTTCCCCCCCCACCGATTTCAGTGCCATCCATTTAGACATCAGCAATGAAATAAAAGCACCGCCGAAACCAAACAAGCCCGCCATAATCAGCAAGCCTTGAACGCTACTTCCACGAATACCGGTTAAACTCAAAATTATTCCAAACACAAACATTACTGCTAAGTTCGTGAGCAAGAATAAAGCAATTCTCATCATTTTTTTGCATTCCTTGGTAAAAACTAAGATCACGTAGAATTTACTTTATAAATAAGGTTTTTTCACACTATTTCAAGTCAATTAACACGAAAACAGTAAAAAATAACATAACTTTACACTAAGAGGTTAAAAAATGGGAAAGCACTCCCTATGCCTTTCATCTTATTTAGCATCCAATTTTTAAATATTTGTTTTAAAAGGGTCAATTCATAACCATTTCAATTTAAACTTCTTTTTAATTGAATCGAGAAAGCTAATTATTGAAGGGTATGAATCTTAATAATGTATTTATCGGCTCTTTTGATCTCTTTCTTAGCCTGATAAGCAATAGTTAGGATTTCGTTTACAAAAAATAATGCCACACAGCGGTGGCATTATCATCACAATATAATAGGGAAACAGCAAAAAACGCGTGTTCTAATTGGCTTTCTCTTTAGCAACTGACCCGTCCTGAATAAGGTTGACACTTTTTCAATTTAAAATTGGAGAGTGCAATGAAACCAATCACTAAACGAA